>JAUWEX010000065.1 GCA_030607235.1 Planctomycetota bacterium
GCAGTGTTGGTGAATTCGTATGCCACGATTTTCTCCATGTGGTCGAAAAAAAATTCAGGTGGGCATTCTATATTATTTGGCGGTTTTGGGCGAGTTTTTTTGTGGGGAGTCTTCACCGGGCGAGGCGTTCTGGTCCGACCAGGACAGCGCGCCGAAGGGACAGGCGGCAGCGCATTCGTTGCACTTGATGCAATCGCGGTCTTCCACAACGCCGGTGGTTTTGTGTTTGATTATTTCGAGGTTCATCGGGCAGACCCGCTCGCACTTGCCGCATTCGCGGCATTTTTGCTGATGTCGTCGGGGTTCATTTTGCGTTATTGGACTATCGGCGGAAGGAGCCTGTTGCGGCCCCCTCCGCCGGATTTAGTCAGCGTTTACGCGCCCAAGCACTCCTGAAGGTCTTGTTCGACGGTGGTTATCGGCGCGATGTCGAATTTTTCCACCAGAACTTTTAGCACGGCGGGCGTAACGAACGCCGGCAGGCTCGGCCCCAGTTTTATCTTTTTGACGCCCAGGTGCAGCAGGCTCAGCAGGATGCAGACGGCCTTCTGTTCGTACCACGACAGTATTATCGAAAGCGGCAGGCCGTTGATGTCGGTGCCGAAGGCGTCGGCGAGCGCCATCGCGATCTTGACGGCGGAGTAGGCGTCGTTGCACTGTCCGACGTCCAGCAGACGCGGGATGCCGCCGATGTCGCCGAACTCTAGTTTGTTGAAGCGGTACTTGCCGCAGGCCAGTGTCAGGATGACACAGTCGTCGGGGACGGCCTGCGCGATGTCGGTGAAGTAGTTGCGGCCGCTCTTTGCGCCGTCGCAGCCTCCGATCAGGAAGAAGTGCTTTATCTTGCCGTTTTTGACCGCGGCGATGATCTTGTCGGCGACTTTCATTACGGCGTTGTGTCCAAAGCCGATGGTGATGGTCTTTTTGGGCGCGTTTTCGGCAAAGCCGTCCGTAGCCAGGGCCGCTTCGATGACCGGAGTGAAATCGCCGTCGGCGATGTGGCGCACACCCGGCCACGCGACCGGCCCGCAGGTGAAGATGCGATCCTGGTAATCGTCGGCCGGTTTTTGAATGCAGTTGGTCGTCATCAGGATCGCGCCGGGGAAGGCGGCAAATTCTTTGCGCTGGTCCTGCCACGCGCCACCGTAGTTGCCGACGAGGTGCTTGTATTTCTTGAGTTCCGGGTACGCCAGGCACGGCAGCATCTCACCGTGGGTGTAGACGTTGATGCCCTTGCCGTCGGTTTGCTGGAGCAGTTCGTCGAGGTCCTTAAGGTCGTGCCCCGAGACGAGGATCGCCTTGCCCTTGACCGGCGTTACGCAGACCTTCGTCGGCTCTGGGTGGCCGTATGTTCCGGTATTGCTCGCGTCGAGGATTTCCATGGCGCGGATGTTGATCGCGCCGCATTCGAGGTTCAGCGCCAGCAATTCGTCCACGGTGGGGTTGTCGCCGGTGATGTAGTCCAGCGCCTTGTGGATGAAGGCGTATATCGCGTCGTCTTCCTGGCCGAGGATGCGCGCGTGATATGCGTAGGCCGCCACGCCCTTGAGGCCGTAGGTGAGGAGTTCTTCGAGGCCGGTGATGTCATCGCCGAATTTTTCTTTGCGCTTTACGATGCCGATTTCTTCGCCCTGTTTGACGAGTCCGGCGATGTCGGCAGCGGGCTGCCAATCGGCGGGGCCGCCGGAGGGCTTCTTGGCGGAGGTGCATCCGCAGCAGCCGGACTTGCAGGCCTGTTCGCAGAGTTCTTTGGCCCTGTCGCGGATTTTGGCGGCCTTGAACAGAAGCCCCTTCAGGCGATCGGGGTCGAAGTTGACGTTGGTCACGGTGGTAAACAGCGCTTCGAGCGTGAAGGCGTTGACCTCGTCGTTGGTCTTGCCTTGCTCGCGCGCGCAGTACGCGAACATCGAGATGCCCTTGGTTGCGTAGACCAAGAGGTCCTGGAGCGCGGCGGTCGCGGCGTCTTTGCCGCAGACGCCCTGAACGGTGCAGCCGGTGCCTTTGGCGGTCTGCTCGCATTGATAACAGAACATGCTCATCTCTGATTCTCCTGATAAAGGGGTTGTTCGGTCGATTCCGAGAGGGTAGCGCTGTTTATGCCGATTTGGGTCAATTTCAGCGGGACTTTTTTGCCGGTTGCGGCCAGCGCGTCTTTCACGAGCCGCACCAGCCCCGAGCAGCAGGGGACTTCCATGTAAAGCGCGTGGATGGATTTGATTTCATTGCCGGCGATGATCTGCGCGAGTTTGTCTTGATGCGCCTGTGCGTCGTCGAGTTTAGGGCAGGCCACGACGAGCGTTCGGCCCGGCAGGAAGCGCGCGTGCATATCGGGCAGGGCGAATCCGACGCAGTCGGCGGCGATCAGCAGGTCGGCATTTTGGAAATACGGCGCGGTCGTCGGCGTCAGCGCCAGTTGTACCGGCCAGTTGATCAGGGCGGACTGTGCGTGTTCCGATGTAGGGGCTTGTTCGGAACCGGGAGTCGTCTTGGTCGGCTTGAGCGTACGCGAGAGAGTGCCGGGGCATCCGCAGGGGAGCGATTCCGTTTTTGCGTGGAGTGTAGCGGATATCCCGGCCTTGGTCTTCGCCAGGTGCTCGTTGACGGCCTGTTGGTCGAATTCGGGTGCCTCCCGTTCTTCGATGGAAAGCGCACCGCGGGGGCATTCGCCGAGGCAGTCGCCGAGACCGTCGCAGTATGTTTCGCTGACCAGACGCGCTTTGCCGTCGACGATCTGAATGGCGCCTTCGGCGCATCCCGGTACGCACAGCCCGCATCCGTCACATTTTTCTTCGTCAATCTTGATTATTGTTCTACGTGCCAATGGCTGCTCCTTTGAAGATTGCGGCCAGTTGTGCGAGGTTGGTGTTTTGCAGATAATTGCGTACTTGCTGGTTTGTTTGATGTATGAGTCCGCCGAGTATGCAGGCCTTGCCGTCGCACAGCGGCTCGGCCAGCAGGCATTTCGTGTCGCTTAGCGGGCCTTCTATCGCCTCGAATATCTCGAGCAACGTAATCTTATTCGCGTCTCTCGCCAAAGCGAATCCTCCGCCCGGCCCGGTAGCGGAGGAGACCAGTTCCGCGCCGGTCAGTCGTCGCATGACCTTGTGCAGGTGCGCCTCGGAGGCGCGAAGCACCGTAGCGATTTGCCTGTTGGAAATCGGACGGTTTTGCGCCGCCAGCAAGACGCCGGCGTGAAGCGCCAACGATGCCGCTTCGGATATTTTGAGTATGTTTGCCATAACCCTTGTCTCAATTCGGGGACGAGTGTCGTCGTTCTTGGTATTATGATACCACAATATCATGTTTTGTCAAAATTTTTTTTGAGAAAGAACAAGACGACTTTATAACCTCACATATCCGAGCGGTAATCCTGGTTGTCCGGTGAGTATCAACATTAGTCCTTGCCGTGATCATATTCTCGACGTTCGTTCGTATACCGGGTTGGTTATTTCCGTGACTTTAGTCCTTTTTTCAGGTGGGAGATGTGCCGCAAGTCTTCGCTGATGATCTTGTCTATCTCGTCTTTGCCTTGTTTGTGCGGGACCATTTCTTTCATCGTCAGGAAAAACAGGACGGCGTCTTTTTCCAGCTCGATTGCCTTGTGCAGGACCATATCCGTCGATTCGGAGCCGTCCAGCGCTACGCACGGGTCGTGTTGCCATTCGCTGATATTTTCCTCGACCATTTGGTGCAGGTAGGGCGCTTCTTCGTTGTCGGGATCATAGGCGGTCGAGGCGCGATGCTCATCGCTCAGCCGTTCCCGCATTTGGGCGAATTCTTTTTCGTGTTCGAGTTCCTGCTTGGCCAGTCTCTGCAGCATTGCCTTGCTTTTCGGGTCTGTCGCGTTTTTCGCGGCGGTTTTGTAAAACCCCGCGCATTTTTTCCCAACCGCCTCGGCCATTGTGAATATTTCGTCGGCGTTGAATTTGATGGGCATAACCGGTCTCCTTAATAGACAAACGGATGACTGAGAAATGAGAACGCCTCCCATTATCAGATGCGCGGGGCGAAAAAACAACGGGTTTTTTCTCGGGAAACGGGCAGGTTGCGCGGGTTATTCCTGCGGGGCGAACTGGTCTTTGCCGGCGCCGCATTCGGGGCACACCCAATCGTCGGGCAGGTCCGCGAAGGCGGTCCCGGGGTTGACGCCGTTATCGGGGTCGCCCGCTGCGGGGTCGTAGACGTATCCGCACAGAAGGCATACGTATTTTTTCATCGCATTTCTCCTGAAGTAATTTATTTACAGGTTTCTTTGAGCCGGTCCGCGATGTTTTGTTTCGGTTAACCCCACGTGTTCAGAAGCATATCGATAAGGGTGATATGACTGAATTCCTCTTCAATGATCAAGTCGAGTTGCTTGTGTCCTAGAGATTCGGGCACGTACATTTTCAAGCCCGTATAGAACACGATCGATTCCTTTTCCATCGAAAGCGCGGTTTTCAGCACATCGACGATCGATTCATCGCCGGTCAATTCGGCTGCGGGATCGACGCTCATGTCGAATACCCGGCCGTCGGCCAGGGCCTTGATGTATTTGCCGGTCAGTTCTTCAGGATCGTATACGGTCGGTTCGCTTTCCTTAGCCGTGAGTTTTGAGTGCATCTCGGCAAAGGTCTTTTCGTGTGTGTCTTCCATATCGGCCAGGCTGATAAATATTTGCCTGGCTTCTTGGTCTTTGACGATTTCCGCGGCGCGGCGGTAGTATTTCGCGCCGTTGCGTTCGATTTGTTCGGCCATTTGGAAAACCTCATCGGCATTGAATGTGATACTCATAATTAGTTCTCCTTAGTCGGTTAGCGTACTATCGCGCTGGGGCGCTCCTGCAGCGGATGCATCCGCACGATAATCGAGAATATATATGGATACGATTTTTGCAGGTGTTTGCAATACATCAGCCATTCCTGCGTCAACTGTGTATACACCCTGTGAATATCGCCGGCGAGGTGCTCGAGGTCCGTCTCCGGCAGGTCAGTCAGTGTCTCGCGGGCGCCGAGCTCTTCCATCAGGTGAAACAGCGCCCAAAGCATGTTCGTGAATCGGTCGTGCTCCAACAGGTTTTGGTTGGCCAGCAGCGAAACCAGCATGTCGCGTCGCTCTGCCAGCATATCCCTGAGTTCTTCCAGATTCAGTTTCTGCATGTTTACGCGCAATTCGCAGGCCCGGACGAATTCCAGCGCCTGCCGGTATTTCGCTGGCGTCCAGTTTTTGTCGATGCTGATGTGCGGGGTCAGTTCCGCCTTGTTCTCGATGCACTTTGTCAGGCTGCCCATCAGTCGCGTGCCCAATTCGCTGAAAAACGTGCCGATTACCATGTTGAGTTTGCCGAGCAGTTTGCGTTTGTCGTGGCGGCTGATTATCCGCTCGACGATCACGGCGACTATCAAAATTTCGATCGGTATAAACGCCACATCGCCCAGCAGGTATATGAATATGTGGTGGGCGTCGCTAAATATCAGGTAGTGGATGGCGTACAGCAAAGCCGACGTGCTCAGCAGCATCAGCGCCGCAACCAGCAACAACGTGTGTTTTTTGAGTTCGCGTTTCAGGAGTCCGCTCTTTCTTTCAAAGTTTCGGTCAAGCCTGTTTTTCCTGCGCCTGGATTTTCATCCAGTTGGCGAATCCGCCCAGATTGAGCGCGTCGAAATACGCGCCCATCGACAGGTAGAAGTACGCCGAATAAATCTCGGCGTTTATCTGGTCGTTGATCGCGGACTGCATTTTTTCGCTGATCATAACGGCCTATCCTTTCCACAATCCGTGAACGTTGCAATATTCGCGGGCGACGACGCTGTCGGCGTCGATCATGAAGGTCGCCTCCGGAGCGATGCCGGGCTTGAGGAATTCGCGATAAGCCTTGTCGCCGGCGATGACTTCGATCCACTCGATGTGGTGCTTTTCTTCCATCGGATGGGCCACGCTGCCGACCTTGACTTTGAATCCGCCGTCTGTTTTTTCGATGACCGGCACGTGTTTTTCTTTGGCCGCATCGGTGGTGTTTTCCTGGTAGAGCCTCATCGCGGCCCCGCAGCAAACCAGATCGCCCGCGCCGCCGTGCACCATCTCGACGATGTTGCCGCACACTTCGCACTTGTATATCTGTAATCTCTCGGTCATGTCGTTCTCCTTTTCAGATAAGTGTTTTGAGGCACCGCAAAACCGCTTCGTAATCGGGCTCTTCGGTGATCTCTTTCACAAACTGTGCATGCTGGATCGTACCTTCCCTGTCGACGACGAACACCGCCCGCGTCAACAGCCGCAGTTCTTTGATGAGCGTTCCGTAAGCCGTGCCGAACGAGGCGTCGAGGTGGTCGGAGAGGGTTACGACCCTGTCGACACCCGCCGAGCCGCACCAGCGCGCCTGCGCGAAAGGCAGATCCATGGTGATAGTCAGTATCTCCACACCCTCGCCGAAGTTGGCGGCCTCCATGTTGAACTTGCGAGTCTGTGTGTCGCAGACTGCGGTGTCGAGAGAAGGCGCCGTGGCGATGATGCGGATCTTGTCGGAGACCGGCGAAAATTCGTACGGCGAAAGATCGTTGGCCTGAACCCTGAAGGCCGGGGCCTTGTCGCCGACGGCGGGCTGAGTGCCGACGAGCGTAAGGGGGTTGCCCTGGAACGTAATCGTTCCTTTGTTTTCATTCATGACAATCCTTTCGTAAATCCGACGGAATCAGTCTT
>JAUWEX010000298.1 GCA_030607235.1 Planctomycetota bacterium
GCACCGCTTTGCCTTTCAGGGACTTTCCGGCGAAACAGGTGTTCTTGCTTTTCGAGACGAATTTGCCGGGGTCGACAACCCATTCGCGCTCCGGGTCGATAAGCGTAACGTCCGCCTTTGCGCCGACGTTTAGCGTGCCTCCGCCGATGCCGAGTATTTGCGCCGGAGCCGACGACATGCGCCTGACAAGCGCCGGCCAGTCCATCAACCCCGTATGAACCATTACCGTCGCGATAATCCCCAGCGATGTTTCCAGCCCGACTACGCCGAAGGCGGCCTTTGCAAAGTCGGTGCCTTTTCGGGCAGGGGAGTGCGGTGCGTGGTCGCAGGCGACCGCATCGATAACGCCGCTCGCCAATCCCTGTCGCAGCGCCGCAACGTCCGACGCCGATCGTAGCGGAGGATTCATCTTGAAATTCGGATCCGGCCTGTCGATATCTTCGTCGCAGAGCATAATGTGATGTGGGGTAACTTCGGCGGAAACACTAATTCCGTTCTGCCTGGCGCGCGCAATGATTTCGAGGGATTTCGCAACGCTGATGTGGCAGATGTGAAGATGGCAGCCCGTAGCCCGCGCGAGATCCACGTCGCGCCGAACCATGAGGGATTCCGATTCGGCCGAGATGGGAGGCAGGCCGAATCTGGCGGCGGCCGGGCCTTCGTTTATCACGCCGCCGGCGACAAGCGCAGGGTTTTCGCAATGCACGATCGCCGGTTTTTCCAGCGGTTTTATGCGCTGCATCGCTTTTCGCATCAAATCCGTCGATTCCACCGACGAGCCGTCGTCCGAAAATCCCACGGCTCCCGCCTGGCTCAGGAGTGCGAAATCCACCGCCTCGCGCGATTTGCGGCCCTTGGTAAGCGCGCCGATGGGGTAGACGCGAGGCCCGGGGGATTCTCCCGCGCGTTTGAGCACGTATTCGATCGAGGCCTGCGTATCGAGTATCGGCTCCGTATTCGGCATACAGGCGATCGCGGTGAACCCGCCCGCGGCGGCCGAGCGGCGGCCGGTGTCGATGGTCTCGCTGTCCTCGAAGCCAGGCTCGCGCAGGTGCACGTGCATATCCATCAGGCCGGGCACGACCAGCAGCCCCTTCGCGTCTATGATTTTTTCGGGTTCGATGTTGCCGACCTCACCGACTCCCATCACGCGACCGTCGCATATCAGTATGTCGGCGATCATGTCGATGTTGTTCGCCGGGTCGATGACTCGCCCGCCTCTGATCAATGTAATTTTTTTCACGGCGACTTCGCTCCTTTGCAGAAATTTTGCAGCAGACACTGGGCGCAGTCTTCGCGGCGGCACATACCCAGTATCCCGGGCCTGGCGAGGCTGAAGTCGAATTTTACCGGGTCGCGCGGGTCGATCGTGCGGAAGACCGCCGTGATTTCGGCGGCGGTTTTCCAGTTCGCGGTCTTGCGCTGCGTCAGCCCGAGCCTCTGCGAGACTCGCATGTTGTGAGTGTCCAGCGGAAGTATCAATTTCGAGGCCGGTATCTTTTTCCACACGCCGAGGTCCAGTTTATCGCTTCTGATCATCCAGCGCAAGAACAGGTTGAGTCGTTTGCAGGCGCTGCCGTCTTTGGGCGAGGAGAAAAACCGCCGCACGCCCGCGCCTTTGGGCAGGTTCTTGCCCCTGTAAAACGGAGCGTGGTCGTAGGAAAGCATCTCTTCGACGAAACCCGCCAGAGCCGGGCCGATATCAGTATCTTCGGAGTTGTAGTGCGCGGCGAAAAGGTTTTCGAGCGATTTGTGTTTTTCGAAGGCCTGCCGCAAAAAATATGACATGCAGGCGACGTCGCGGCCGCTGTTGAAACGGTGTTTGAAATCGCCGAAAGTTTCGAGCATCTTCGCAGGCGGCGTTTGCATTATAAATTTATGAGGCCCGGGCTGCATCCGCCACAGCACCGTTTCGATGCTGTTGCGTATTCCCCGAACGTTGCCGTAGGCCAAAGCCGAGGCCACAAAACCGACGACTTCGATGTCGCTACGGGTCTTGTACCGCCTGACATATTCCAACGGGTCGCTACGCAGGTAGCGCTCGTCCATCGTCGCATACAGCCGCTTCAGCGCCCGCTTCAGGCCTTTTGGCAGTGCTGGCAGATTTTTTTCAGCGGGCACAGCGGGCATTTCGGTTTTCTTGCGAGGCATACGGTTTTGCCGAGTTTGATTAGGTTCATGTGAAACGAGAGGGCCTTGTCCTTTGGTATTAACTCCGACATGAGTCGGTGCGTCTTGTCGGGCGTCGATTTTTCCGGCACGAAACCGATGCGCGTGCAGGTTCTGTTGACGTGCGTGTCGACCGGAAAGACGTCTCGCCCCAGCCCGAAGCACAGGATGATGCTGACGGTTTTTACACCGATTCCCTTGATCGCGCACAGGGTCGAGGAGGGCATCTTCACAGCCGCGAAGCGGCACCGTGCGGACGTCATGGTGTTGGCCTGGAAGGGGTATACCGATACCCGAAAACGTGTCTTCGGAGAGACCGTAGACCGCGTGATCCGCATCGCGCCCTGCG
>JAUWEX010000398.1 GCA_030607235.1 Planctomycetota bacterium
AATTGCGCTGCCAATGTTTACAGTCCACTGAGGCGATTATTGGCTTCTTGTACGCTATTAGATCGATCTCTCCTCGTCTCTTAGTTCTTGTTTTAAATCTGAGATTTTTGAAGACAGGGCTTATGTCCTTTCTCCACAGGGTCAAGTCATCGATTTGCCACAGGGCGCGACCCCGCTTGATTTTGCTTACCATATTCACACTGGAGTCGGACATCGTTATGAGAAAAATCCTCGAACTGGACACGAAGAATCTAATCGCTACCGTCGAGCCGGGCGTCATCGTCGCCGATTTACAGAAGGAGGCCGCAAGACACGGTCTGTTCTACCCGCCGGACCCGGCGAGCAACGAGTTCAGCACAATCGGCGGCAACGTCGCGCAGTGCGCGGGCGGTCTGCGCTGCCTGAAATACGGCACGACCCGCGATTACGTCATCGCCCTCGAAGTCGTCCTGCCTAACGGCGAAATAATCCACACGGGCGCCAAAACGTTCAAAAGTTCCACGGGCTACAACCTTACCGGCCTCCTCGTCGGCTCCGAAGGGACGCTCGGAATCTTCACGAAGATTACAGTCAAACTTCTGCCGATGCCCGCGAGCATCGCCACCGCGCTTGCATACTTTCACGAGACAACCGGGGCGATGGCCGCGGTAGCGGAGATAGTCGCCGTGAAACTTGTCCCGCGCGCGCTCGAATTTATGGACGAGCAGACCGTCAAATCCGTCCAGACGCATCAGGACTTCGACATCCCCGAAGGCACGGGCGCGGTTCTGCTCATCGAATTCGACGGCGACGGCGAAATTGCAGAGCGGGAGTTGATAAAGGCTCTCGGGATATGCGAAGCGCAAGGTGCCTTCCGCATCTTCCGTGCCGCCGACGAGCGCCAGCGCGAGGAGGTCTGGACGCTCAGGCGCTCTATCTCCCCCGCGCTTTACAGCCTCAGCCCGAAGGGAAAAATAAACGAAGACGTTTGCGTCCCGCGCAGCAGACTGAGCGAACTGCTGGAAAAATTGCAAAAAATATCTGCCGAGAGAAATGTTCGTATGGTATGCTTCGGCCATGCCGGCGACGGCACCGTGCACGTCAACGCGCTTGTAGATTTAACCAATCCGGCGGAGAAAGCGCGCGGCGAGGCCGCTGTCGAGGAAGTGTTCCGCGCGGTCATCGAGATGGGCGGCGTCCTGAGCGGCGAACACGGCATCGGCATCGCAAAGATGAAATATATGCCCCTTCAGTTTCCGGAAGCCGAACTTGCCCTGATGCGCGGACTGAAAAAGGTGTTCGACCCGAATAACATCCTGAACCCGGGAAAAATCTTCCCGCCGGAGGAGGCTGACCGATGAGATTGTTGATGATACTGCTGTCGCCGATAGCGGGAGTGGCGCAGTTCCTGCGCGGGAGATTCGTGTTCGGCATTGTGCTGCTTTTCCTCTGGATTGCCGCGCTGAACGGCGCGCTGGTGTTGGGGCCCGGGCTGATGCCGCCGGAGTTGGCCTTCTGGGTAAAACTGATTTCCTGGTGTGTTTTCGGGATAGTCGCAATCGTATCCGTGATTGACATTCTGTTGCAAACAAATCCGCGGCGTGTTGCGGAGATTGAGAACAGCAAAAACAAACTGCTCCTCGATGGAATCAACGCATATTTGAGAGACGACCTGGATGCAGCGGTGGATTTTTTCTCCGAAATGATACGGCTGGACGTCAACGACGCCGACGCGCGGATGTATCTTGCGATGGCCCTCC
>JAUWEX010000112.1 GCA_030607235.1 Planctomycetota bacterium
CGCCGGGAATGGGCCTCAACGCCTATTTCAGTTATGAACTCTGCGCCGTCGCGGGTGTGCCGTGGCAGGTTGGCCTGGGGGTGGTTTTCATCTCGGGCCTGGTCTTTACGTTACTGACGCTGGTGCGCGCGCGGGAGATGATCGTCAATGCGATTCCGCGTTCGCTCAAGCACGCCATCGCCGCGGGCATAGGTTTTTTCATCGCGTTTATCGGCCTTCAGCACGCTGGAATCATCGTCAACAGCGATGTGACGCTGGTGCAATTGGGCGACCTTGGCTCGCCGAACACGCTGGTGGCGCTGGCGGGTGTCGCGCTTATTGTAGCGATGATGGCGATGAAACTACGCGGCGCGATTTTATTGGGAGTGCTCGGCACGGGTGTGATCGCGGTGGCCTCCGGGCTTATCGAGGCGCCCGCGGGGGTATTCGGGCTGCCCGTGATTGAGAATCCGGCGATGTTCAAATTGGACATCGCTGCGGTGTTTCGAAACCTGCATCTCTATCTCGCGCCGATTTTGATCCTGCTGTTTTTCGACATGTTCGACACGATAGGTACGCTCATCGGCGTAAGCGAACAGGCGGGCCTGCTCGACAAGGACGGCAAACTGCCGCGCGTAAATCACGCACTACTCTCCGACAGCGTTGGCACGATGGTCGGCGCGGTCGCAGGGACTTCGACCGTTACGGCTTACATCGAAAGCGCCGCCGGTGTTTCGGCGGGCGGGCGCACGGGCCTGGCCAACATGGTAACGGGTGTTCTTTTCGTCGCGGCGATATTTTTCTACCCCGTGGTAAAGGTTTTGGGCTGCTGCGATCCGGTTACCGCGCCGGCGCTGATAATGGTAGGCGTTCTGATGGTACGCAGCGTCGCCCGAATAGCCTGGGACGACATCACCGACGCGATACCGGCGTTTCTGACCATAATCCTCATGCCGCTGACCTTCAGCATCGCCCACGGCCTGGCGATCGGCTTCATCTCGTGGCCGCTGGTCAAGATTTGCGGCGGCAAGGCCCGCGAGGTGCACTGGCTGGTGTACGTTCTGGGGGCGGCGTTTGCCATGCGATACATCTGCCTGTGACCAGGCAACGCCTGGAGGCAATAGGGAAGTAACCACTCATTTCAATACCCCGCTTGCTCTCTGTCGCCGTGCTTCGGCGACAGAAGCGCTTCGCTTGCACCTATTGGCAAATCTTGCAGGCGTACTGGTAAGCGACTGCTTCTTTTTGCCAAATGGCAAAAAGCAAGGAGCGAGTCTTGGAGTAGGTGAAAAATCGTTTTCCTGCGGACGTTGTCCGCTGCTCGCTGCCGCGCTAACGCGCGGAGCGCTTCGCTTTTACCCACTAACAAATCTTGTGCGCGGATTCGCGATGTAGTTTTTTCCGCAGATTTCGTGGAAGACAAAATCTTAAATTGTGCTAAAAAATTGCGGAATAACCCTTCGCGCGACAACCTTTTCGTAAAATCACGCCCGTTTTGTGTCGATAAGGCAGTAGGGGGGAGTCCGCATTTGTGTTTTATTTACGTGGGATTATTGCGTCATGCGCGGAAAAACTACGCTGGCAGTTTTGCTGATTAGCCTGACGATTTGCGCAATAGCGCCGTCGGGCCTCGCCGCCGACAAAGACCCGGCGGACGCGGAGGTGCTGTGCTATGGCGGAGCCTCGTCCGACCGTTTGACAATGCGACATTGTTTTGATTTCGAGAAGGGACATCTCGTCAGCGAGGTCAGGCAGGTTCCGGTAAAATGGAAAAAAATCGTTACCGGTTCCGATTCTCCCGCGTACGACAGGGGACATCCTTCGTACAACGAAGGCTGGCTTGTGGCGGAGGGCCGCAGGATCGACCTTCGCTCTGCGGCGACGGCGTTCTGCGGCAAGATACCGCGGATTCTGGCCGAGCCGAGCCTGAAGAACCTGCAACGCGCGCTGCTGCTGGCGCGTTCGAAAATCGTCGCGCCTCGGAACCGATACCTGCGCCTGAAAATCTACAAGGGCAAGGTCTCGTACCAGACCCGCGATTTCATTCCGATCTCGCGGCTCAATTCCTACCGTCTCGACGGGAAAATCCGCACGCACAACTTCCGCGGCATACGCGGACCGGTCAAGGCGTGGATGTCGATCCTGTGGTACAGGGACGACAACGAGGAGTCGATATGCCGCCACGCCGACGGCTCGCCGGTGATATTCAAGACCCTGCCGATCGAATCGGAGACCGGCGAGGAGTGGCGCGACATGCGGCTGTTGTTCAACCGTACGCCCTTCGACGCCAACTACGTCAAGATACGAGTAACGGTCGAGGGCGTCTCGACCACGGCCGAGGTCGACTTCGACGACATCGTCCTGACGCAGGAACCGCAGGTGCTGCTGGAGTTCAACAAAATGCCCGCGTTATTCTTCGGCGACGAGGAGAGCGTCCTCAACGTCGAACTCGGCGGCCTGCCCGATGGCGAATACGTCGAGGAGATCGTTCTTGAAGATATATCGCTGGGCGAGGCCGTGCCGGTGCATCGCTGCGAAGTGCGGTTCGCGGTCGCGGGCGGCACGGATTCGGTTACCAACAGGAAGATAGACATCGCGGTCGGCAGGCGCGGCGTTTTCCGGCTGAAATACGATCTTGCGCTCGCCGACGGGCGGGCGGATCTGCCGGTGGCCTCGCGCGAGATAGTGTTCGCCAGGGCGCTCGGGGCGGTTCCATTTGTCGAGCGCGGCAGGTACGGCGCGACGATGGATTTCTTCGCGACGCCTTTCGCGGGGGCATTCGATTTCGTCAGGCTCGCCGGAACCAGCCCGCTCAAGACGACGCTGTGGGGGCTTGAAGGCAATGAGGACGCCGATGGGCGGACGTTAGAGAGGATGCTGAAACTGATGCGTCGCAACTCGATAGTAACGACGGGAATCATTACGCCGCTGAGTCCGTCGCACACCGTGGAGATGGGCATGTCTTCGACGGGGAGTTTGTACGCGATGTTCAGGCAGCCCTCCGCGAATGCCGAGAAGGTCTGGTACGATTTTATCGGCGAAAAGTCCGCGGCTTGGGCCGAGAATCTGTCGCATGTCCAGTTAGGCGAGGATTGCGATTCCAGCATCGTCGACACGGGGCTGTATCGCGATATCGAAAAGAAACTTCGCGCTGTGCTGCCGCGTCCTCTGGACAGCGCGCGCATGGCCCTGCCGGTGCGCGGCCTGACCGACAAGCCGCTGCCCGCCGGGGAGTACCTGGTTTATTACGTGGGCGCCGACGTACGGCCCGGCGTGCTCAAGCGGCGGCTCGAGGCGATGCGCGATTTCGCGGACAGGCTCTGGATTACGCTCGAACCGCCGGTAGTGTACGATGGCGCGGAGACACCCGCGCAGATCGCCGACATGGTGCGCAAGATCGTGCTCTGCCGGGTCTACAACGTGCGTAGCGTGATTGTCCCGCTGGTCGCGTCGGTCTCGAAAAAGAACGCACTGCTGAGTTACAAGGCGCGTCCCGACGAGACGCTCGACGTAAATCCGCTGGCGGTGGCGATGCTCAACGTGGCGTCGGTGCTGGAGGGGGCGGAGTTTGAGGACGAATTCGTCAGCGGCGACGTGAGGGTAACGGTTTTCCGCAAGAAAGAAAAGTTCGTCGCGATGCTGTACTCCGACGTGCCGTCGGTTTCGTCGCGGATGTACTGGGGCGGGGGACTGGTGGCCTACGACGCGATGGGCAACCCGCGCAAAATCAGCGGCGAGAACAACATGGCTCTCATCGACGGTATCGGCCCGTTGCCGATATTCGTCGACAATATCGACGTAGGCGTCGCGCGGCTCGCCGAGATTCACCTGCCGTATACTCCCGCCGATCTGCCCGGCAAAATATGGGTCGGGCTTCGCGAGACAGGCGGCAGGCAGTTCGCCAACCTTTACATAACGCCCGATGTTCTCGAAGGGCTGGCGGGGGAGTAGGCGGTTGTCAAGAGTCCTGGCTTGACTTTCTTGACCAAGCGATATTTTGTGGTATACTCAATAGTTAGGGCTTGCGATGCGCGGTTTGAGCGCGGGCTGCGCCCGGTACTTTTTTTGATTTGGGCATAAATGATAAGGCAAAAATCAATTTTCTACACCATCCTCGCCATTATCGGCGACATCGTGATTGCCTGGGCTGCGCTGATGCTTGGCGTGCTGATAATCCAGGCAGGTTATGATCTTGACATCAACGACCCGAATTTCCGCGTCGTATTCATGACCTTTTTCTTCCTGTGCCCGCTGCTTAACGTATTCTCGTCCTACATCGCGAAGATATACGATGCGTTGCGCCTGAAATCGTATTTCGAGATATTCCTCTCGCTGGTCCAGGCCACGGCGATGAGCGTCGTCGTGCTGACCGCGTTTACTTCCGTAATAGATACCCCCGCGCTGGGGTTGATAGAAGGGAGCCAGAGGATTCACCTGCGCAAGATAGTCCTTCTCTTCGGCGTGATCAGTTTCCTGCTGGCGATGGGCCAGCGCGCCGGTATCAAGATGTGGCTGGGGCACATGCGCGTCAACTCCCGCAACATCCGGCGCATACTCATCGTCGGCACCGGCGAAAAGGCCCGCAGGTTCAACAGCGTGATAGACTTTCACAAACACTGGGGCCTGTACGTGGTCGGATTCCTGATGCTTGGCGGCAGCAGGGTAAAGGAGACGGGCGTAATCGACGAGGGCGAAGCGTTGCCCGACGAGCGGGTCATCGGCGACATCGCCGAGATCGGCGAGGTCATCGACAAGTACATCGTCGACGAGGTGGTGTTCGCCATAACGCTCTCCGAGGCGAAATATCTCGACGCCGCGATCGGCAAATGCGAGGAGGTCGGGCTGACGTTCCACCTGATTGCGGACTTTCTCGACACGACCATCTCGCGCGTCGATGTTGACCGTATCGGCACGATGCCTATGCTGACCTTCTCGTCCGCGCCGCAGAATCTCTCGGCCATAGCGATCAAGCGAGCGGTGGACATCGTCGTAAGCGGGAGCATGCTAATCGCTACCGCGATCGTTACCGTCCCCGTAGCGGTTGCCATCAAACTGACGAGCAAAGGCCCGCTGTTTTTCAAGCAGAAGCGCGTCGGGCTGAACGGGCGTGTGTTTACGCTGTACAAGTTTCGCTCGATGGTTACCGGCGCGGAAAAGATGCAGGCCCAACTCATGGACAAAAACGAGATGAGCGGCCCGGTATTCAAGATCGAGAAAGACCCGCGCATTACCAGGATCGGAGCGTTTATCCGCAAGTGGAGCATCG
>JAUWEX010000409.1 GCA_030607235.1 Planctomycetota bacterium
ACGATAGCCAACATCGAGTTCTTTAACGGCGACTTTGAATATCTCTCAGACATCGATGACGCGCTCATCACCAAAGAAGAGTATGGGGATATCGAGCCGATCGGCGGCTCGTCGGATTACCAGTTCGGTATGCGCCGCGACCACAGCACCGAGTGGGTGCGCAAATCGGACAAACTCCCGCCGATAAAGATCAACGGCAAGGTCTACAAAAAGGGTCTCGGGACTCACTCATACAACAAACTCACGTTCAGGATCGACAAGCGCTTCAGCGCATTCAAGGCAATCGTCGGTTTCAACGACACCTTCGACGGCAATCCAAACAAAATCGGCAACGTGGATATCAAAATTCTCTGCGACGACAAAGAAGTGTTTTCCAAGACGGACTTCAAGCCCGGCGACATCGAAAACATCGACATAGACCTGACGGGCGTAATGAACCTGACGCTCATCGTCGACTTCGGCAAAAACGGCAACCGGATGGACCGCATCTCCTGGGCCAACGCCATCCTGGTCAAGACGAAATAGCGAAAACATCCGCACGCAACTAAAAAAACCCGCCTCGGATTTACCCGGGCGGGTTTTCTCTTAATAATCCACAACCACAATACCGATATAATTATGGTAGTATATTTTCGCGGACACACTACGTCATATGACATTTTGGGGAATCAATCATGCAAAAAGCGTTTGCAACAGCGATATTGATTTTTATAATCACGTTTGCGGTCGGATGCTCCACGCAGCCCGCGCAAAACGCGCCCGACGATACGCCAAAAGCGCAACTTCCTTTTGACCAGCGCGTCGAAAACGCGATACGCCAGAGTCTGGGAGCGGGCTGGGGCCTGGAAAAAATCGAGCAGACCGGCGAGATGGAAGGATGGTCCTGCGGCAGGTGCTTCGGAGTCCGGCTGACGCTACGCGCGCCGCGCGACTACGACGGCGACGAGCGTTATGCCTTCTGGGTCTTCAAGCCCGATTTCGGAGGAATGTCGGACAGCGACGAGGTCTTTTATTACAATCGTAACGAAGAATACCTGCTGTTTGCCGCCAAAAACTCCAACGGCAGGATCCCCTTTCTGCCGCTGAATCTCGTGGCGCTGGCGCTGGGAATCAGCGAACTCACCGCCGAAATCGGGCTCGCGACACCGGACGAAATCGAGCAAGCACGCAGGCATATCCTCTCGAAGATTTCCGCCGAGGCCAACGCGATCAACAGAGACATTAAAAATATCGCGATAACCCGGTACAACACGATAATAAATCTTGGGTCGCGCGAAGAAAGGACCACAAGAACGCTCATCGACGCCTTTAAGAAGGCCTACCCATATAAAACTTGCATAATAATCAGAAACGACGGCAACAAACAGGACTGCCTGATAATCAACACAAAATAACAGGTTACCAACGATGAAAGACGCAAATGAACAAACGCACAACCCCCACGCTGACCCGCAAGCGGCGTCACAGGCCCAAACTACGCCGCCGCAGGTAGCCCCCTTGCAAGTGCCGCCCAAAAACACGCATTGCGTCAACCATCCCGAAAAAGCGGCCTTCCGCGTCTGCAAAATGTGCGCAAGGGCCTTCTGCCCGATGTGTCTGACACATCACATGGGAATCTACT
>JAUWEX010000417.1 GCA_030607235.1 Planctomycetota bacterium
GAGACGCTTCGCGATAAGAGCATGGCGGTTTATCTGGCTGCGCGCGACTATGCCGCGTCGATGGGAATCATAATTTGCGATACGAAGTTCGAATGGGCCGAGGTCGACGGGCGGATAACGCTGGTCGATGAGTTGCTTACGCCGGACTCGTCGCGCTTCTGGCCGGCCGACCGCTGGACCCCCGGCAAGCCCCAGGAATCGTTTGACAAACAGCCCGTGCGGGATTATCTTGAAAAGACAGGCTGGAACAAACAGCCGCCCGCGCCGGACCTGCCCGACGAGGTCGTCGCGCAGACCAGCAGACGCTACCGCGAGGCTTATCGTCTGCTCACCGGCAGGGAACTTTGATTTTATACGTAACAAAATAACAGGAGGGTTGGATGCCCGTATCCAAAGTAGCTTTCATCATCGGTAGCGATTCGGACCTGCCGCACGTCAAGTCCGGCCTGGAGATGCTCGACGAATTCGGTATTCCCTTCGAGTTGCGCGTAATCTCGGCGCACCGCACGCCCGATCTGGCGCACGATTTCGCGGTAAACGCCGAGTCCAACGGCTTCGGTGTAATTATCGCGGCAGCCGGAGGCGCGGCGCACTTGGCGGGTGTGCTGGCCTCGCTGACAATCCTGCCGGTAATCGGCATACCGATGCCAAGCGTGCTTTCCGGCGCGGACTCGCTGTATTCCACCGTCCAGATGCCCGGCGGCGTGCCGGTGGCGACGGTGGCGATAGGCTCGGCGGGCGCCAAAAACGCCGGCATCCTCGCCGCTCAGATACTGGCGTTGGCCGACGACGGCCTCAAGGCCAAACTCAAAGAATACAAAGCCAAACTCGTCAAAGAGGTCGAAGCGAAAAACAAGCGCGCTCAGAAAGAGGTCTCGGGCGGGAAACCGGGCTTCAAATAATTACGTTAATCGGAGAAACGCATGCCGGTGTCGACTATCGAATGGCGAGGCGGGCTGGAGGACGGTTGTGTGCGCATAGTCGACCAGACGCTGCTGCCGACGAAGTTTGAATATATCGACTTAACGACCGTGGAGCAGATGTACGATGCTATCGTTCGCCTCCAGGTGCGCGGCGCGCCCGCCATCGGCATCGCCGGTGCGATGGGCGTGGTGCTTGGGGTGTGCGGCGACGACTCGCAGCGGTTCGCGGACTTCGAGGCCGGATTCGAGCGGGTGGTCGAGCGGCTGGCGGGTTCGCGCCCGACGGCGGTAAACCTGTTCTGGGCCTTGCAGCGCATGAAAGAGGTCGTCAAGCACGGCGTCGACAAACCCGTGCCCGAAATCAAACAGGCCCTGCTCGACGAAGCGCTCAAGATTCATGAGCAAGACCGCCGCATCTGCCGCGCGATAGGCAAAAACGGCGCGCGCTTCGTGCCCGACGAGTGCACGATCCTGACGCACTGCAACGCGGGCGGGCTGGCGACGGCGGACTACGGCACGGCGCTGGCGGTGATGTTTTACGCGCACGACCACGGCAAAAAAATCCGGGTCTACGTCGACGAGACGCGGCCGTTGTTGCAGGGCGCGC
>JAUWEX010000175.1 GCA_030607235.1 Planctomycetota bacterium
GGGATTCTAGCACGCGCAGCCCGTCGATTCAAGGGAAGTTCATATTTCTTCGGTCGTGGTCAGCACCAGGCACACCCGCACGCCGTCGTTGCCGCCGAGGGATTCCACCGACGCGACCGTGTCGAGATGACCCGAAACGGCCGCCAGCCGCCTGTGATGAAAGTGCGCCTGGAGGTCTTCGGCGACCTGCAACGCGCCCACAAACGCCTCGGCGCAGTCGCGCTCGCCGGCGCGGATCGTCAGCGCGATGGTATAGCGCGCGGTGTCGGAAAAAAGCGAGTACTCCTCGCGTTCCATCTTTTGCGGACTGACCAGACAGCACGGCAGGGCCAAGGCCCCGTCGAAAGCGGCCCCGACGGCGACGGAAGCGAAGCCGAACTGCGCCAACTCGGCGGCCACGGCATTGAGAATCGTTGCGAATTTCGAAGACATTTTTTCCTCCGGAAAATACGGGCGCGGCGCGGCTAAGCCCTGCTTATCTTGACACTGCCGGTCTTGGGAAACGTATCGGTGAGGCCGTCGCCGTCCACGTCGAGCGCGACCGTGATCGAGGTCATCTCGCCCCGGTAAAGCGCGAAGTATTTGTCGCGGCCCTGCGCATAAACCCCGTCAACGTCCTCCAGGCGCGCGGCGCGATCGTTGTAAAGCAGGTACAGCGCGTAGCAGATCTGGGCGCGCTTGAGCGCGGCAGGCTCGGCAACGCGCGAGAGGTCGGCCCTGCCGCCGGACGAAAGTTCGTCGCGGAATTTGTGCCGCAGGACCTGATTGACCTGAAAGAACGCCTCGTTTTGCTGCGGATAGAAATCCGCCGCGCCGTCCGGCAGCCACATATCGATGCTTGACTCGTAAGCCTTCAGGTCCGAAATATCGGCCCAGCCCAGCAGCAGCGAAATATCCGCATCGTCGGCAGCGTAGTCGAGCCATAGCGAGCCGCTGATGCCGCTGGAGTTGGCCTCGGCCAGCGCAACCTCCGACGAAGGCTCGCTCGTCGTGCCCGAGGCGACGATTTCCCCGTTATTGCTCAGGCTCACGACGTAATCCGGCGCGCTATACTCTACGCTGACCGACAGGCGCATCTCGTCGGTGTTGGCGCGCGTAAAGCCGGTCAGGTCGATCCTGGAGATTTGACCGTGCGGGTCGTTTACGATGATGACTTCCTGCATGTTTTCCTCCTAGCCGTCGCCGCGGAGACGGCCCGCTCCCGCAGGATTGCGGCGCACGCCTCCGCGACGGCAAATTCCGGCAAAGCCGGTAAGTGGTTACGTCGTCGGCAATCCGACGATCTTGCCGTGTGCGTTTTCGTTCTTGAACTCAAGCACGTATTCGCCCACGAGTTGGCCCATCTGGTAGTCGCCGCTGGCGGCCAGCGGCTTGTGGTTGAAGGCCCTGCCCTTGACCGGCAGGATGTTGATGCGGCCGGTGTCGAGGAAGAGTATCTCGTCTTCGGACACCCACGGGCACAACACGACCTTGACCACGCCGAAGTCGCTCTCGTAAACACCGACGGTGTTCTTGATCGCGGTGTCGTCGGCGTAGTAACCGCGGGTCTCCATTATCAGACCCGAGATCGCGCGCTTCTGGATGCCGTTGACGAGCATGATGTCGATGTTCTTGCTGCCGGCATCCCACAGCGTCTTCACCATGTCGTTGAGTTCGGTCTCGGTCAGATCGCCGGACTCGTGCGTGATGACGTTGGTAACGATCTGTGTGTCGATGCCGTTGATCGAGCGTCGCACGCTGTCGCTGCCCTGCTGCGTGGCCGCGGGCGCGACGCCGTTGACGATGGTGTTCTCGAGGTCGCGAAGGATTTCGCGCAGGCGCAGTTGGATCTGGTAGTTGTACTCGTCCTGCGCGGTACCGTAAATCCGTACCGAAGCCGCCGTGCCGCTGACCTTGACGGTCTTGGTGAAAATCTGCGAATACGCATATTTTCTGGTGCGGCTGGTGGTGAGGTTCGCGCCCGCGTCGTCGCCTTCGAGCGCGGCGTTGCCGATGATGTTGATCGTCTGCCCGTCCGCGATGTCCGCGGCGGTCGTCCCGCCGTAACCGCGCGTAACGGTGGCGGTGTTGGCATCGACCGCGGTTACGAGGCAACGCTCGGACGAGCCTTCGGGACGCAGGATATCGCCGACCAGCACCGTCGCCGAAGCCGGAAAGACGATGGTCGTGTCCGCGGCGAGGGCCTCGCCCTGGTTGGCGAATCGGTTGGGTATGAGCGAATCCTCCATCCACTCGTGCTTGGTCGAGAGCGCGGGGAACTCCGCGTCGCCGATGATGTCGAGCAGCGGCGTGGCGTCGCGCGCGACCATAGCGATGAGGTCGGGAGTGATGTCGGTGTAGATAGCGTCCATGTTGTCATAGGTCGCTTTTCCTGTAAAAGCCATTGCTTTCTCCTGTGTGGTTCAATGTTGGGGTCAGTTGTGTATTCGTGCCCTGGAGAGTTCCGCCTGGTAGCGCGCGACGTTCTTGACGTTGGGGTTTTTCATCGCTTCGCTTCGGGCCGCTTCGAGCGGCGACGGCGCGGAACCCGCAAGGCTGGCCTCGGGACCGTAGGGTCGTGGTTTTTCGCGGCGGAACAGCCACGGCCGGTTTTCGCGTAGCGACTCTATCGCCTCGGCGATCCCGGTTACGCCGCCGTGCTCGTCGTCCATGTCCACGCCGCTCATATCGGCCAGTTTGTAAGCATCTTCGGGATGCGCTATACCGGCGCGGGCCGCTTCTTTGCTGAAGGCGGTCTTGAGCAGCAGTCCCTTGACGTTGGCGTTGAGAGTCTCGACCTTCGCGGCTAACTCCTTCGCCTCGATGCGTCTGCGCTTGTTCTCCTCGCGCAGTGATTTCACGTAATCGGCGGAAAACCCTTCGGGCTGTTTGGGCGCCTGCCCGCTCTGTTCCGTCGTCTGCGCCGCGTTTTCGGGCGCAGGTTGTTCGATGTTTTGCAATGGATCTGCCATTGTAGTCCTCCGTTATCGTTGGTTTTGCTCGATGTTTTCGAGCCATTTCGTTTTCGCTTCCCGCTCGCCGCCGAAGCGGTCGGGATCGTCGCGCATCCATATCTGCCACGGCTGAATCAGGCCGTTTTCGAGCAGAAACCTGTCGCGCGCGATACGCTCGCCGACGTTCAGCGGAAATTCGGGTTCCTTGTAGTTGATGTGGAAGCCGCTCTTCTCGACGCCTGCGGCGAAATCGAAATCGTCCTCGAATTCGTTGAGCGTCAGCAGCGTCAGTTCGGCGAGTTCGCGCTCTTTGGGCGCGAACAGCCGCACACGCTCGGCGCGGTCCTCGAGCAGCGGGATATTCTCCGCCACGATTGCCACGCCGCTGGATGTGCCCGCCTTGACGCGGATCGCGGACTCGGGAATGCGGTTGACGAGCAGGAGGTTCTGAATATCGGACTCCACGTCCTTAATTAGTTCGGCGATCGGCGCGTTGGGCGAAACGAACTCCAGGCCGCCCTGCCGTCCTGCGGGTAGGTCGATGGCGATGGCGCGCTTGGGCGAAATCACCAATTCGGTGTTGGGCGCGGGGTTGGTGATTACCGGTACGCCGAGTCCCTGAAAAATAACGGCCTCGAGTTTGTGGGTGAGTTTGTTGTTGATGACACAGTTCGCGCCGCACACGTCCCTGCCGCGACCGTAGGTAAAGAAATTATCGAAATCCACGTGGTCGTGGAAGAACACCAGCGGGATGCACCCCATGCCGTGCTCGACGCGCGCGCCCTTGATCTCGACGCCGTCGACGAGTTTGGTGAATTCGTTCGCCGTCCAGACGTGCGCCATGTGGACGATCTTCCACGGACGTCGCCGGTCGCGCGTAACCCAGCGCACCACGGCAGCCCTGGGCACGAAGGGGTTCTCCTCGTCCTCGATGACACGAAGTTTGTCCCGCGTATAAAGCCAGTACCGCAGCCGCCCGGTGGCCTTGTCGTAATAAGGCCGCACGGCAACGGTGCCGGTCAGACGGGTCATGCGGTCGACGGCGAGCATGAACGAGTCGATCCCGCTCTCGCGCCAGACCTTCTGGAGGCGCGCCTCTACGCGATCGGCCGCCTCGACGCGGCGAAGCGGCGCACGCCGGTACAGG
>JAUWEX010000188.1 GCA_030607235.1 Planctomycetota bacterium
ACGTTGGCCACGCCGTCGGAGCACAAAATCACGCGGTTGATTTCGCCCTTGCCGAACATCTTCTCAGCCACGTCGTAACCCAGCGTGATGCCTGCTTCGGCGTTGGTGCAGCCCTCCGGCCTTAGCGCGTCGATGGCCGCGAGGATTGTCTCTTTGCTGGATTCGCTTTCCGTATCGGTCGGGTCGAGTAGTACATGAGCACTTGAGCCGTAGACCACGATCGCTATCCTGTCATTGGGGCGCAGTTGCTCGACGAGCAGCCGCAGAGTCTTCTTGACCAGCCCCAGCCTGTCTTCTCGTTGCATCGAGCCGGACACGTCGATGACGAACGTGAGGTTGGCGGGCTTGCGGTCGGCGACCGAGATTTCGCGGCCCTTGATGCCGATTCGCAGCAGGTAGTATTTGTCGTTGAGGCCGAACTTCGACGGCGCGCCTTCGAGGTGAATCGCAAACGCCTTGTCGGTGGGCGGGGTGTAGCCGTAGTCGAAATAGTTGAGGAACTCCTCGACGCGCACGGCCTCGTCCGGCGGCAGAGAGCCGCGGTTCAGGTAGTTGCGGCAAACCGTGTAGGAGCCGGTGTCCGTGTCGATCGCGAAGGTAGAAAGGTTGTCGTCGTCGGTGTCGATGAACGGGTTGACGCCATAGTTTTTGAAGAACATCGCGTCATACGCCGCATCGTTGGGCGGGCGCTTCCCAATCGGCGGGCGGAGATATTCTCCTCTCCCCTGGCCTTTGAAGGCTTGAGTAGAGCGTGCCTCGAGTGTGGGGGTGATCATCCCGTCCGCGCCGGGTTCCTCCCCCTTTTCATGGTCAGCCGTTACAACAGGCGTCTTTTCAGGACAGCCCTCTTTTACGCAGCCGTTAAATATCATCGTCATCGCAAAGCACAGCACGATGAGGCATGATAACCGTGTGATTGTTTTTCTGTTACCTGACATCTGGTTCTCCTTGAAAAATTGCGTTTGCGATTACTCGCTTTCCGATTTTATAAGTTCCCTGGTCTTTGTTATCAGTCTGACCAACTCCGCGATTCGTGCGTCTTCGCTTTTTTCTGCGATGGGGCTTATTGTCGATAAAATTTCGTTTAGCGTGCCGATTGTGTCTTCGGGCAATTCGGTCCTTGACCAGCAACTGTTGCGCAGCACTCCGGCGAACTCCGCCACGCACATCGCCGTCCTCATCGAGGCGGGGGCCGCCTCAAACGATTTTGCGATATCGCTTGATACGATTTCTCTCTCCAGGCTCAGCCGCCGGCCCGTCCGCGGGTCTGTGTACGCGACCCGCACCCTCGCCACGCGACCCGTTCCGGCGTTGGGGTGCATTTTTATCTCGTAGAGCGCCGTCATCGAGCCGCCGACGCCGATCTCGCCGCCGTCCGGTCCGCCCGCCGCGTTGTCCGCGATGCGGCGGTTTTCGTAACCTATCAGGCGATACCTGCGGACGAGGTCTTTGTTGAAATCGACCTCGACCGTAACGTCGCGCGCCGCGATGCCGAGCATCTCGTCGAGCCGCACGCCGAATACGCGCTGCGCCTCGGCGGGGGAGTCGACGAAGGCGTATCGCCCGTTGCCGTGGTCGGCGATTTGTTCCATGAGGAAGTCGTTGTAGCCCTCCATGCCGAAGCCCACGGCGAAAATTTGCGTATTTTCGTCCGCGACCTTGCCGACGCGCTCCAAAATGCTCGCAGGACCGGTGCACTCAAAGTTGGCCATTCCGTCCGAGAACAGAATAATCCGGCCGGTTCGGCGGGCGGGTTTGGTCTTGTGCCCGCCGCGCATCGCTTTCGCGATCTCGCAGGCTTTGAGCATACCCGCGCAGATGTTTGTTACGTCGTCGCCCACCTCGGGCATGAGTGCGTTGATCGCGTCCATGATCGCCTCGGTGTTTTTGGCCTCCGTGGGCCGCAGGACGACCGTCGCATCCTTCGCAAACGCGACGATTGCGACTCTGTCGTAGGGGCGAAGGTTTTCGAGCATGGTTTCGAGCGATTTTTTCAGCAGCGCCATCTTGCCGTCCCGCGCCATCGACGCGGACGTGTCTACGACAAGCACGAGGGCGGCGTCCGGGCGTTTTCGCTCGGTCGCCCTAATGCCTATGCGGATGATTTTGTAGACGTCGCTTTTGCCGTAGAGATTGAATTTCGACGGCGCGCCGTCGGCGTAGAGCGCGAGCGCTCCGCTTTTCGGCGGCGCATAACCGTAGTCGAAATAATTCACGAATTCCTCGGTGCGTGCCGCCTTCGATGGCGGGACGTAGCCTTCGTCGATATAACGGCGGCATATCGTGTAGGAGCCGGTGTCGGTGTCGGCCGCGAAATTGGAGGCGGTCTCGTCGTCGGTGTCGATGAACGGATGCTCGGCCATGCCCTTCGATAGAAGGTTGTATTTCGCGTCGTTGGGCGGCGTCAGCCCTCCCGCGTCGCAGTCGGACGGCCCGAATTTGTCGCCGCGGTCCATATTATTATATGAGGCACTTTCCTGCGCGCGGTCGCTGTAATGGAAAAACGCGTTGAAGATGCTCTTTGCGATCTGCGGCGAGGCGACGAGCGTTACCCCGAATGCCAGCACGAGCGCCGCCGCGGTCGCCGTGATTCCGAGCATGAAGCGATGCCGCGCCGCGAAGGGCGCGCCCCGCGATTTCATGCCCTCGGCTTTCGCCCGCGCCGCGCCGAGTACCGTCTCGTCGGTTTGGGCCGAGACCTCGGCGCCGGTGGCGGATTTGAGGGCATTGATTATGTTTTTTTCGTCTAGCATGATGGTTCCTCTGAGAGTGCTTCACGCAGTTTCGCCAGGGCGTATCGGTAACGCGATTTCACCGTGCCTTCCGGCTTGCCCAGCATCTGTGCGATTTCTTTTACCGTCATCTGACCGTGTGTGCGCAGCGAAACGATGTCGCGTTGTTCCTCCGGCAGTTCCGCCAGCGCGCGCCGCAGTCGCTCGACTTCTTCGCGTTGTGTCGCGACGGCTTCCGGCCCGCGCGCCTTCGAGACTATCTCGATGGCCTCGCCCAAAACGGGGCGGGGCCTGCGCCGCAGGTTCAACGCCAGTCCGCGCGCGCGTATCAGCAGGTATGCGCGGAAGTTTCCCTCGGGTCTGAGCGATTCTGCTCGGCGGATGACCGCGAGGAAAACTTCCTGCACAATGTTCTCCGCTTCTTCGCTGGACCCCGTCATGGCACGCGCATATCCGGCGACCGTATTTTTGTGCCTGTGATACAGCGACTCGAAGGCCCCGGCGTCTCCGCCCAGATACCTCGAAATCAGTTCGCTGTCTTGTATCGTTTTCTCGCTCATCTCTTCCGCCGCCTTTATACCACAAAAAACGCGGGGTCGGATTTACCGAAAAACGATTTTTTTTGAAATAGTGTTTGCATGGCTGTCGATTGCATTGTAAAATATAAAGTGTAAAGAGACGATTCACACTTCGATTATGCCTTAATTTTGCGCGGGAGGGGAGCATGAACAAGGCAATTCTCGGCATATCCGGGCTGATTTTGCTGGCCTGTGGCTTCTGGTATTTCTTCGATTATATCAGCGGCGCCGACGCCATAAAAGACGAACAAAATCAGCGGCAAAACGACGCCGACCAGTCCACAAAGACCTACAAACCCCGGAAGTCTCCTCTCGAAATCATCCTAGATCGGAATACCGGGAAGCAGCCTCCGCCCGAGGATAAACCCGAAAAGACTATCGCGGACGAACCCGACGATGTCGTGCCCGAGGCGGTCGCCGGGCTGATGGCGCAGGCCGAATCTTTCAAAAACAGCGGCGATATCCTCGCCGCGCGCAACGCCTGCTCCGACGCGTTCAAGGCGATCGTCTTTGACGACCTCCGGTTCAAAGGCCGCGCCGAGACGCTCGCAAATCTTCGCGTCGCGCTCA
>JAUWEX010000229.1 GCA_030607235.1 Planctomycetota bacterium
AAGACGAAGCGCTTGACGCCGGCGTGGCGACGGTCTTCGCCGAAGAAATCATCGTCGCCTGCGATTATCTCACCGGCCCCAACCCCGTCGAAGGCATCTGGTTGGGTGCGGCCGACGACATCAAACTGCGCGAGAGGGGCATCGATTTCGTCGACGGCTCGGTTTCGGGTTTCGCCGCGATTATCGGCGCGGCCCCCGACGCCGAAACCGCCGTGCGCATCGCGCGCGAACTCCAGGAAAAAAACCTCTTTGTCTTCATGCTCGGCAACAACTCCGGCGTAACCTTCGCCGAACAACTTGCCGAGACCGGGGTGGAGATGGGCTGGGACGCCTGCCTGGTGCCCTTTGGCCGCGAGACCAGCGCCATCGCTTACCTGATGGGCTTTGTCTGCCGGGTGGGCCTGTCGTTCGGCGGCGTGAAAGAGGGCGATGCGGATCGCATGGTCGAGTATGTTACAAAAAGAGTGCCCGCGTTCGTGCTGGTGCTGGGCGACATCGACGAGGAAAAATGCGCCAACGCCGCCGGCGCGCTGAAATTCGGCATCCCCGTGATTACCGACCTCGACGTGCCCGCGATACCGCCCGCCTCGCCCGATTCTTTCGCGCAGATACTGCCCAACGTGCCTCTCGACGAGATCGTGCGGCGGGGCATAGAGGCGCGCGGAATCAAGGTGCGCATAACCGAGGTTCCCATTCCGGTCGCCTTCAGTCCGGCTTTCGAGGGCGAGCGCATCCGCCGCGAAGATATGCAGGCGGAGTTCGGCAGCCAGAAGGCCGACGGTTTCGAGTACGTGCGGATGGTGGAGTCCGCCGACGAGATCGAAGACGGCAAAAGCGAAGTCGAAGGCCCGGACCTGGACGAAATGGAACAGGGCGGCACATATCCCATCGCCGTCGTGGTGGAGATTTTCGGGCGCAAAATGCAGAAGGACTTCGAGCCGATACTCGAGCGCCAGATACACCGCTTCTTCAACGAGGCGCAGGGCGTTTTTCACATGGGCCAGCGCGACATCGTCTGGATACGCATCGGCAAGGCCGCTTACGAAGCGGGATTCCGGCTGAAGCATCTCGGCTCGATCCTGCACGCGATGTTTCACGACGAATACGGCGCGATAATCGACAAGGTCGCGGTCAGGATAGTAACCGACCCCGGCGAAGCAGCCCAGCTGTGCCACTCGGCGCGCGAGGCCTACCGCGAGCGTGATAGAAGGCTGGCGGACATGACCGACGAATCGGTCGATACGTTTTATTCCTGTACGCTGTGCCAGTCTTTCGCGCCGACGCACGTGTGCGTCATCACGCCGGAGCGCTCCGGCCTGTGCGGGGCATACAACTGGCTCGACGGCCGCGCCGCGCACGAGATCACGCCCACCGGCCCGAACCAGCCGGTGAAAAAAGGCGCCTGTCTCGACGCGAAACTCGGCCAGTGGCAGGGCGTCAACGAGTTCGTCTACGCCGCCACCGGCAAGACCATCGAGCGGATGAGCGCCTACTCGATGATCGTCGATCCGATGACTTCGTGCGGATGTTTCGAGTGCATCTCTGCGCTTCTTCCCTCAGCCAACGGCATAATGACCGTCGACCGCGACTTCGCCGATATGACGCCGTGCGGGATGAAGTTTTCGACGCTCGCCGGCAGCGTCGGCGGCGGCAGCGTTACCCCGGGCTTCATCGGCCACAGCAAATTTTTCATCGGGTCGAAAAAATTCATCAGCGCCGACGGCGGAATCGCACGCCTGGTGTGGATGCCCGGGGCGCTCAAGGAACAACTCAGGGGCATGATCGATTCCGCGGCGAAGGAGTCGGGGCTTGGCGAGAACTTCACCGATATGATCGCCGACGAGACGACGGCGCGGACCGAAGAGGAGGTCGTGGAGTTTCTGACGCGGGTCGGACATCCCGCGCTGACGATGGATCCGATGTTCTGACGATTTTGCGGAGAAAAAAATATGGCTTTGACCGGCCTTGATATTTTCAAAATGCTGCCCAAGACCAACTGCGGGGATTGCGGCAAACCCACGTGCCTGGCATTTGCGATGGCGCTGGCGGGCAAGACTGTCGCGCTCGCGGACTGCCCGCACGTCAGCGAAGAGGCCAAAATTGCGCTTGAGGGCGCGTCGGCCCCGCCGATTAAACTCGTTACCGTCGGCGCGGGCGAGGGTGCCTTCAAGACCGGCGCGGAAACGGTGATGTTCCGGCACGAAGAAAAATTCCACAGCCCCACTGGCGTGGCCGTGAGCCTGCGGGATGATCTCGACGAGGCGGCCTTCGACGGGAGGCTTGCCGAAATCAACGCCCTGCGCTTCGAGCGCGTCGGCCAGCATATCGCCGTTGATCTCGTACTGCTGGAGGACCGCAACGGCGATGGCGACGTATTTGCGCGCTCCGCCGAGAGGCTCGCCGCCAGGACGGATCTCAACATCATCCTGCGTACCGAAAATCCCGAACACATGCGCGCGGCCGCCGGGCGGATAAAGGCCCGCCGTCCGCTGTTGTGCGGCGCGAGGCCCGACACCGCCGAGGCTATGGCCGCGGTTGCGAAAGAGATGGACTGCCCGCTGGTCGCAAGGGCCGATTCGCTCGAAGCGCTCGCCGCGCTCGCCGAAAAGATCAAGGCCGCCGGTGTCGAGGAGATCGTTATCGACCCCGCGCCGAAAAATCCCGCCGAGGCGTTGAGCCTTTTCACGAGTGTGCGGCGGCTGGCGCTGAAAAAGACCTTTCGCGCGCTGGGGTATCCGCTGATCGCGTTTGCCTGCAACGCCGACCCCGCGCAGGAGACGCTGGACGCCGGCGCGTACCTGTGTAATTACGCGGGGATCGTCGTGGTGGACGATTGCGAGCCGGGCCGGATGCTCTCGCTGCTGACGCTGCGGATGAACATCTTCACCGATCCGCAGAAGCCGGTGCAGGTCGAGGAAAAACTCTACGCGGTCGGCAACGCCGACGAAAACTCGCCGCTGCTGTGCACGACTAACTTTTCGCTGACCTATTATACGGTGCAGGGCGAGGTCGAGACCAGCCGCAGGCCCGCCTATATCCTGCCCGTGGACACGGAGGGCACCTCGGTGCTCACGGCGTATTCCGCCGACAAGTTCAACGAAAAAATAATCCACAAGGCGATGCAGAAGGCCGGCGTGGATTCGGTGTTCAAGCATCGTAAAATTATCATCCCCGGTTACGTGGCGGTTCTCTCCGGCAAACTCGAAGCCGAGACCGGCTGGGAAGTGCTGGTGGGGCCGCGCGAGGCGAGTTTCATACCGAAATTTCTCAAGGA
>JAUWEX010000380.1 GCA_030607235.1 Planctomycetota bacterium
ATCTACGCCCCGACTTTCGCATTGTTTTAAGATGACTGTCGGGGCCGTAATTGGTGACAGTCACCTTCCAGGGGCGAAAACGTTTTCAAATGGGGCTGAGTCTGCTATAATTCGCACTGCGAAAAATGTTATCGGAGAAACTATGGCGGCAATCGAAACAATCGTAGCAAAACTCAAGGACCACATCGGCAAAGACGTCGTCATCAAGGGCTGGCTTTACAACAGGCGCTCGAAGGGCAAAATCCACTTCCTGCAGGTCCGCGACGGTAGCGGCATCGTCCAGGGCGTGATGTCGATAAGCGACGTTCCGGAAGAAGTCTTCAGTCTCGCGGACAGAATCACTCAGGAATCGTCAATAATAATCACCGGTGCCGTGAAGGAGGACAAACGCGCGCCCGGCGGCGTTGAACTTCATCTGAAAGACCTGAAACTGGCCGCGATGTCGGAGGAATATCCCCTCGGCAAGAAAGACCACGGCGCGGACTTCCTCCTGAACAACCGCCACCTGTGGCTGCGCTCGAAAAAGCAGCACGCGATAATGCGCGTGCGCCACGCCGTCGTCAAGGCCATCCGCGATTACTTCGACGAGCGCGACTACACGCTGATTGACACGCCGATATTCACGCCCGCCGCGTGCGAGGGCACGACGACGCTGTTCGAGGTGGGCTACTTCGGCGACAAGGCATACCTGACGCAGAGCGGCCAGTTGTACGGCGAGGCCGCGGCGATGGCGCACGGCAAAATATACTGCTTCGGCCCGACGTTTCGCGCGGAGAAATCGAAAACCCGCCGGCACCTGACCGAGTTCTGGATGGTCGAGCCGGAAATCGCATTCATAGATTTGGACGGCATTATGGACATCGCCGAGGAGTTCGTCGAATACATTGTTCACCGGACAATCGAGACGCGCCGGGCGGAACTCGAAATGATCGAGCGCGATATTTCAAAACTCGAGGCCGTCAGGCGTCCCTTCCCGCGAATGACCTACACGGAGGCGGTGGAAAAAATCAACTCGCTCGGCACCGAGATAAAGTGGGGCGAGGATTTCGGCGCGCCGCAGGAGACGGCGCTCGGGAACGCCTGCGACAAACCGGTAATGGTGCACCACTGGCCGTCCGGGACGAAAGCGTTCTATATGAAACGCGACCCGAACGACGAGCGGCTTGCGCTCGGCGTGGACGTGATAGCGCCCGAAGGCTACGGCGAAATCATCGGCGGCGCCCAGCGCGAGGACGATTACGAAACACTGAAGAAGCGCATCGAAGAACATAACCTGCCTGTGAAATCATTTGAGTGGTATCTCGACTTGAGACGTTACGGCTCCGTGCCGCACGGCGGATTCGGCCTGGGCGTGGAGCGAACCGTGGCGTGGATATGCGGAGTCGAGCACCTCCGCGAGACGATTCCCTTCCCTCGCATGTTGTATAGAATTTATCCGTAAAAAAGTGGATCAAGAAACTGTTTCCCCAGGCGGGAAAAGAGCGCAGGGCACGGTCTCTAAAGACCCTTCCCTACGGTCTGTGGTGAGGAGCCGTTCCAGAATAATGCGGAGTTATGCCAGTGGCCGGATATGCCGAACAATTCAGCGCGGAAGTTTTTTTGCAGGAAAACGCGCTTCTTGCGAATATGCTGCGCCTCGAGACCAGCCTTCGGAGTGCGCGAAGGGTCCTGTGGGGATGGCTGGACAAAACGCAATACAGGCAGTACAGCGAGGAAAGCCGCCTGCGCCTGCATCCTCTTGAACTGGTGGTGGTGCGCGATTGCATCCGAAGCAACAAAGTAATAATTGCGATGGAGATTGAGACAATTGAAAGAATAATAGAATAATCCATATGGATCAATTTAGAGAGTATGTTATGGTTTTTTCGCTTTTGTCTTATCTTTTTTTGGTTTTTCTTTTGGTTAAC
>JAUWEX010000418.1 GCA_030607235.1 Planctomycetota bacterium
GCATAGCGTGCTGCTTTGCCTTCTATTCCTTCCGCATCGCCGACGAAATTTTCAAGACCGAAAACTCGCTGCTGGTCCTCGACGAAAAGACCGGCAAGCCCCTGCTAAACGACCCCGCCGCCACATCGGAAGCGGCCCGCCGCGTCGAACGAAGCGTCGGTCGCGTCGTCTCGCGCAGCGGCACCCTCGCGATCATCGCCGGAGTGGAGCGGCTTGCGAATCAATTCCCCGATTCCGAAGCACTGCAAGGCAGGCGTCTGGAGGTTCTGCGCGAAAAACAGGCCGTCCTGGAATTCAGGATGCAGGCGCTGGACCGCCGGAAACTAAGCCTCAACGACAAACTCCTCACTACCGAAGATTCGCACAAGCGCCGCCTGATTGTGGCCCGCATGCGCGAACTTATCGACGCTGGCACGACGCTCGACCGGCGCAAGCGTAACATGGAACAGGCGATAACACTTGCCGACCGCAGGCTCGGCGAGATCCGACGCGAGGCCGCCGGATTCGAAAGCATGGGCTTCGGCTTCCAGTCCGGTCGCGCCGACGGGGGGCTTGCCGCGGAGTACGACGAATACCTGGCACGCCGCGAAGCGGCGAATCGCAGGCTCGAAGAGTTCGCCGTGCGCTTCGAAGAAAACCTGACTCTCCGCTTCGTCGTCGGCACGGTTGCGGCGGCTTACGAGTCCGCCGATCCGCTGGTCTGCCGCGATGTCGTCGACGAGGTGCTCTACCGGGTGGAATGCGAAAGCATCGGTGCGACGCGCGACGAGATTCGCGACAACGGCGAGACGCTTGCACAGCGCATCGAGAATTACGAAAAGGCACTGGCCGGGCAAAAGGCACTGCAGGCCGAGATTCATTCGCTCAAAGAGCAGATGAAGATCGTGCCCCCCGTGGTGGAGCACACCGTCTACGAGGGCGAGCCGGAAACGCTCAGCCTCCTGAAAACCAGACTCACCGAGTTGCGGATGGAACGCTCGCGGATGCTCGCGACCGGCACCGCGCAGGACGCCGAAATCAAAAAATTGAACTCGCAGATTGAACACATCGAGAATACGATACGCGGCTCCAGAACGCTCGAAGTCAGCAGTGTCGAGCGGGAACGAAACCCGTTTTACGATGACCTGGCCAACAGACTTGCCATCGCCGAAAGAGAACTTCAGACCGTAGAGCAGGACATCAGGATATGCAAACTTCGCCTCGACGGTCTCGACAAATCGTCCCCGCGCGCGCCGCAGATCGCAGGCGTCGGGGGAATCCGTTTTGAAAAGAGCGCCCCGACCTTCGGACCCGTCGCGCCTTTCAAGCCCAACCGCCGCGCCATGATTTTGCTGGGGCTGGCGCTGGGTGTCGTCGCAGCGGCGCTGGCGCTGGCCGTCGCCGAATACGCCGACCGGACTATTCGCGATCGCAGTAACGTTACGCGCGTTCTCGGCCTGCCGCTTCTTGGCACGGTGCCGACGTTCGAAAGACACCGCGGCGAGGTGCGGCCCGCGAGACGCCTGACCGCGCGTTCGGTGC
>JAUWEX010000115.1 GCA_030607235.1 Planctomycetota bacterium
GCCAGGGTCGTGATGCTGCCGGCGTCGCCCGGTACCGGTGTTATCGCCGGAGCCTCGGTGCGCGCCGTCGTGGAGTTGACAGGCATTCACAACATCCTTACGAAGTCGCTGGGCAGCAACAACCCCATCAACCTGGTCAAGGCGACGATTGACGGTCTGAAGCAACTTATGACCATCGAGGAAGTCGAGCAATTGCGTGGAGTGAGCCTGAAATGAATCTGCACGAAGCGGTAGCGAAGCCTCAGGGGCGAAAAAACAAAAAGAGGGTCGGTCGGGGCATGGCCTCGGGTATGGGTAAGACCAGTGGCCGCGGTCACAAAGGTCAGTCCTCAAGGTCGGGCTACGCGCGCAAATTGGGCCACGAGGGCGGCCAGACCCCGCTTATTCGCAGGATGCCCAAGGTCGGCTTCAACAACCCGTTCCGCAAGGAATACGTAACCGTGAACGTTGCGAGATTGGAAACGATAAACGAAGGAACCGAAGTTACGCCGAAATTGCTCAAAGAAACAGGCATGATCAAAAAACTCGGCGACGGCCTGAAAATTTTGGGTGACGGCGAACTTACCCACAAGTTGACCGTCAGCGCCCACAAGTTCACGAAAACGGCCGTCGAAAAGATCCAGAAAGCCGGCGGCGAGATAAGGGTAATCGAGTAATGTTCTCGACCATCAATAACGTATTCCGGATTCCCGAGCTGAGAAAAAAAATCATGATCACGCTCGGACTTCTGGCGGCATACAGGATCGGGTTTTCCATCCCTATTCCGGGCATCAATATACGCATGTTCAAGGACGGACTCCTGTCTGTGTCGGATTTATTCGGTGATACCCTCGGAGTGGGTGCGGAAGGCGCCTCTACGGGGCTGGCGGGAATCATAGCCAATCTCGGCGCCATCACCGGCGGCGCCTGGCAGAGCGGGGCGATTTTCTGCCTGGGTATTATGCCTTACATTACGGCTTCGATTATCTTTTCGCTGTTGCAGAAAATAGTTCCCTCGCTGGAACGTATGGCCAAAGAAGGCGAAGCGGGTCAGCAGAAGATCAATCAGTACACGCGCTACGTAACCGTGTTGCTGTGTCTGATCCACTCGCTGTTTATCTTTTACCAGATATTGCCAAAGGAGATGTGGAACGGCGAGAGAACGCCCTTTGCGTTCCTGCAATTCTTTGCGGCGGTAGCCGCCGGCACGATGCTGATTATGTGGATAGGCGAGAAGATAACCGAATACGGCATCGGCAACGGAATATCGCTGCTGATTATGGCGGGTATCATTGCGAGAATTCCGAATGCAGTGCTGATTCTTTACAGGGATTACTTCTCCGATCAGGCCAAGAACACCCCGCAGGAGGGTATACTGGTCGTTTGCGGTCTGGGGGTGATGTTCATCCTGATAGTGATGGGGGTGGTGCTGATTACGCAGGGTACGCGTCGGATTACCATCCAGCAGGCCAAGCATGTCCGTGGCACGAAGATTTACGGCGGCCAGCGCTCGTACATGCCGTTGCGCGTCAATCACGCCGGAGTCATGCCGGTTATTTTCGCGTCTCCGGTTATGATGCTCGTCGCCGGAGTTATCGGCGGGGCGTTGCTGAAGTTTGGAGGGGTCAGTTACTTCTTAGGCGTCAACTTGCAGAACGGCCATGTGCTGTACACGATAATGGAAATCGGCCTGATATTCTTCTTCTCGTACTTCTGGACGGCGTTGTACTTCAACCCGGCCGATACGGCTAAGAATATCAAGGAATACGGCAGTTTTATCCCCGGCATCAGGCCCGGGAAAAACACGGCCGAATACCTGGAACGGATAATGAACCGCGTGATATTCGGCGGTGCGGCGTTTCTGTCGGCCATTGCGATATTGCCGATGATATTGAGCAATGCGCTGGATATGAGCTACCTGGTCGTGTCTTTTCTGGGCGGCACCGGTATCCTGATCGTTGTCGGTGTTGCGCTCGACCTGGTGCAGAAGGTAGAATCACACCTCGTGATGCGCCACTACGATAGTTTCATGGGCGGCAGCAAGAGAATAAGGGGCAGACGCAGATGAAGTTAGTACTTCTCGGCCCTCCGGGGGCAGGCAAAGGCACACAGGCGGCCCGTCTGATAAAAGATGCCGAACTTATGCATCTTTCGACCGGCGATATGCTTCGACAGGCCGTCAAAGACGGCACCGAGACGGGTATTAAGGCCAAGTCCTACATGGACAGCGGCGCGCTGGTTCCCGACGGGGTAGTAATAGGCATCATCGAAGATCGCCTGAAAACGGACGGCCCGACGGCGTCGCACCTTTTTGACGGGTTCCCCCGCACGGTCCCGCAGGCCGAGGCGCTCGAGGAGATGTTGGCCCGCATCGGCAGCAACCTCGACAAGGTCGTCTACTTCGATGTGCCCGAAGATGTCGTAGTCGAGAGGCTCTCCGGCAGGCGCACTTGCAGGCAGTGCGGCGCCAACTACCACGTGAAATTCGTGCCGCCCAAAGTCGAGGGCAAATGCGATAATTCCGGCTGCGATGGAGAACTCTACCAGCGCGAAGACGACAGGCCCGAAAGCGTGATAAACCGACTCGAGGCTTACATCGCGCAGACCTCGTCGCTGATAGACTTTTACGAGAAAAAGGGAATTCTTTGTAAAATCGAGGCCGCGAAAGAACCCGAAGCGATTTACGAAGACGTAAAGGCCGCTCTGGGCATGTAGCCGAGGATTGCGTAACCCGGATCCGAGAAAAATATGCCAATAATACGCAAGTCGGAACGAGAGATAAAATTGATGAGGCGCGCGGCGCAGGTAGTCGCGGGCGCGCTGGAAACCGCGGGCAAGATAGTTAAGCCCGGAATAACGACGGAAGAATTGGACGCACGTATAGCCGAATATATTGTTGAACGGGATTGTAGCGTTGCATTCAAGGGGCTGTACGGATTTCCGGCCAACTCGTGTATATCGGTCAACGAAGAAGTCGTTCACGGGATACCCGACGGCAGGAAACTGGTCGAAGGCGACATCGTATCGATCGACGTGGGGGCCGGATACCGGAATTATTTCGGCGACGGCGCTCGGACCTTTCCGGTCGGCGAAGTATCCGACGAGGACGCGCGGCTGATAGACGTTTGCCGCGAATCCCTTCGAAAGGCCTTCGAAGCGATGGGGCCGGGAGTGGCGCTGAACAAGGTATCGTCTGCGGTACAGGAGCATGTGGAAGCGGCGGGGTTTTCGATAGTGCGAAGATATGTCGGACACGGCATCGGACTGAAATTTCACGAAGACCCGCAGATACCCAATTACGTAGACAAGAACAGAAAAAGCCCGGTGATATTACGGCCCGGAATGACGCTGGCGGTGGAGCCGATGATAAACGCCGGCGACTACGAAGTGAGGACGCTCGACAATGAGTGGACGGTTGTTACCGCAGACGGATCGAAATCCGCACACTTCGAAGATACGATTTTGATAACCGAAGACGGCGCCGAGATATTAACCAGGACTGATGTTGGGAGTTGAGCGTGGCGAAAGAAGATTCAATCAGAATCCAGGCAACGGTTAAAGAAGCCTTGCCCAACGCGATGTTCAAGGTCGAACTGGAAAACGGCCATATCGTCCTGGCCCACGTTTCCGGAAAGATGCGCATGCACTACATTCGCATAATGCCCGGCGACAAAGTAACGGTTGAAGTATCACCATATGACCTCGAAAGAGGCAGAATTGTTTGGTTGGACAGATAATGAAAGTCAAAACATCAGTAAAACGCATTTGCGAAAACTGCAAACTCATTCGCCGCAAAGGCGTTGTCAGGGTTATTTGTACGAACCCGCGCCATAAGCAGCGCCAGGGTTAACAGGCTCGTTATTAATCCCGGGAGGATTCAATGCCGCGTGTAGCAGGAGTTGACATACCGGCCAACAAGCCGGCCTTTATTGCGCTTACGCATATTTTCGGAATCGGGCAGCACACCGCCAAAAAACTGCTTGAGCGGGCGGGCATCGACCGTATGACCCGCACCAGGGAACTCAACGAATCCGATCTTGCGAAGTTGAACAACATGATCGAAGATGCCGTCATCGTGGAAGGTCATCTTCGCAGGCAGGTGTCGCAGAACATCCAGCGACTCAAAGATATTAATTGCTGGCGTGGCATGAGGCACAAAAAGGGCCTGCCCGTTCGCGGACAGCGCACCCAGACCAACGCCAGAACCCGTAAGGGGCCGCGAAAAACCGTCGCCGGCAAGAAGGGCGTCAAGGAGACTCGCGGCTAGTGTCGCGCGGGCAATTGAAATTGGCAGTTTGTTTTTGATCTCACGGAGAGCATTGTAATATGGCCAAGGGACCTAAAAAAAGAGGGCGTGCGCGTCGCAACGTAGTAAAGGCGATAGCCCACATCAAGGCCACCTTTAACAACACGATTATTACGATAACCGACGTCAACGGCAACGTCCTGTGTTGGGCGTCGTCCGGGATTACCGGTTACAAAGGCAGCCGCAAGAGTACGCCGTTTGCGGCCCAGCGTGCAGCCGAAAACGTGGCGGACTCCGCCAAGAAGTTCGGCGTGCGCGAGGTCGACGTGCGCGTAAAAGGGCCCGGCTCCGGCCGCGAGTCCGCGATCCGCGCGTTGCAGTCGGCGGGGCTTAACATTCGCATGATAGAAGACGTAACCCCGTTGCCCCATAACGGCTGTCGTCCCAAGAAAAAACGAAGAGTATAACCATATAAGGAGTTATCCGCTATGGCCCGTGATACCGGCCCGCAATGCAAACGTTGCCGCAGAGAAGGCATGCAGCTGTTTTTGAAGGGCAGCCGCTGTCACTCTGTCAAGTGTGGAATCAGACGACGCGACTATCCCCCCGGGGAGCATTCCTGGAGGAGAAGCAGATTCTCGGAGTACGGGCTTCAGTTGCGCGAAAAACAAAAAGCCAAACGCTATTACGGCGTTACCGAGAAGGCCTTCCGCATCGCCTTCGTCGCCGCCGACAGGGCGCGCGGCAACACAGGCGAGAACCTGCTGGAGTTGCTTGAGAGCCGTCTGGACAATGTTGTCTACAGGCTCGGCTTTGCCGTCAATCGTCGACAGGCCCGTCAGATGATCGCCCACGGGTTGTTCCTCGTAAACGGCAAAAAAGTGGATATCCCGTCGTACCTCGTAAGAAAAGACGAGGAGATTTCTCCGGTCAGAAAAGATAAGGTAAAGAAAATGGTTAAAGAGGCCCTT
>JAUWEX010000362.1 GCA_030607235.1 Planctomycetota bacterium
ACCTTCTTTTTGGCCGCTTTCTTTTTGGCGGCCTCCTTTTTGGCGGCGGCTTTTATGGCTTTGGTCGCGCGGACTTTGGCCTTGGCGGCTTCCCAGTTTTCGTCGTCGGCGAAAAAGGTGTGCATGGACTTGACGACATCGTCGGTAAGCACGGCCATGTGGTTGGCCGCGTCGACGCCGATCTCGGCCAGGTGGTCTATCACGACCTGGTTGTCAAGATCCAGTTCTTTTGCCAGCATGTAAACTCTGACGCTCAAATTTCGTCCTTTCCGGGCTGCCGGGCCGCTTGATCTTGTTGCGATTCCTTGTCTTCGTCGTCGATTTGCTCTGTGTCCGATTGCGTGGAATCGCCTTGTGTCGTTTGATCTTGTTCGGAGACGTCCTGCTGGGGCGCAACGCGCTTGCCGCAGGCGTCGATGTTTTGTTTAAGGGTTTCGATTATTTCGGTCGCTGCTTCTTCGCCGGTCCCGGTTACCACGGCCAGCGCCTGCGGGCCACGGGCGACGACGTCGGCGACGGATTCGTATCCGGCTTCTATCATTTTGTTGGCTACGCTCTTGTCTACACCGCCGTATTCGACGAGGTCCTGCAGGAAGGCTTCGTGTTCGGCGATGTCCTGTCTTTGGGTAACGATCTCCAACTCCCATCCGGTCAGCTTGGTGGCGAGTTTTACGTTCTGGCCGCGTTTGCCGATGGCCAGCGAAAGTTGGTCGTCGGCGACGATCGCCCGGGCTGAGTGCGAGGCGTCGTCGATCTCGAGGCCGATGACCTCGGCGGGTTTGAGCGCGTTGACGATGAGCATCTCGGGGGCGTCGTTCCATTCGATGATGTCGATTTTTTCGCCGTTGAGTTCGCCGACGACGTTACGGATGCGCGCGCCTCGCACACCGACGCAGGCACCGACGCTGTCGATGCGGCTGTCGTTGCTCTGGATGGCGACTTTGGTGCGGTATCCGGGGATTCGCGCTATGGCCTTGACTTCGACGAGGCCTTCGTTGATTTCGGGCACTTCGAGTTCGAACAGGCGCAGGACGAATTCGTCGCAGGTGCGGCTGAGCACGATCTGAACTTTCTGGCCGATTTTCCTGACGTCGATTACGGCAGCGCGAATCGTGTCGCCGGGACGATAGGAGTCGCCGGGGATCAGGTCGCGTTTGCTCATGACACACTCGACTTTTTCGAGCGTCGCGATGAGGTTGCCGCTTTCGTAGCGCTGTACCATGCCGGTCATTATCGTGCCGACGCGATCTTCGTAATCGAGGTACAGCGAGTCGCGCTCGGCTTCGCGTATTTTCTGTATCATCATCTGTTTGGCGCTCTGTGCCGCGATCCGGCCGAGTTCTTCGGGATCGATGGGCGTATCGTCCTCGAAGGCGCTCAGTTTGCCGCTTTCGCGGTCGATATGTACCTCTATTTCGGCTTCGCTCCCGAAGTGTTTTTTCGTCGCCGAGGCAACCGCCGCCTCGATGCCCTGAAAGATGATCTCTTTGGAGATATCTTTCTGCCGGTGCAGCATCTCGACTATTCTTAACAGGTCGCCGTTCATCCGTTCCCTCGCGTTAGGGGTTTATGTCGCCTGGTCGTTACTTTGGTAGCAAATAAAAGAGTGGGGGGGAATGCCCACTCATTGAACCAATAACAACTGTGATATATCATTTCGCCCTGTCAGTATAACCTAAACCTTTTTAGTGTCAAGGCCAATAACGGCTTTTTCGGGACGTAAACAAGGTGTGTCCGGCTCCCCGGTGTCGCGGGGGCGGTGTTGGTAAGTAGACGGGGTAAACGGTGCCGGGGATTAGAAACACCGGCGCCGTTTTTGTTTATTCCGTATATCTTGCGGCGGCCAGCGAGACGTTGTGTCCGCCGAACCCGAAGGAGTTGCTCAGCGCGAAGTCGATCTTCATGTCGCGCGCTCCCTCGGCCACGTAATCAAGGTCGCAGCCTTCGTCGGGATTTTCCAGATTGATGGTCGGGTGGACTTTCTGGTGGTAGATGGAAAGGGCGGTTGCGATGAGTT
>JAUWEX010000144.1 GCA_030607235.1 Planctomycetota bacterium
AGGCCTTGATGGTGAAGTCTTTGGCTTCCTGGCTGTCGGCGGGTTCGAGCATGGGTATCTTGGCGGCGGCGGCGTAGTGGCGGTTGTCCTGCTCGTTTTGCGAGGAGTGCATGCCGGGGTCGTCGGCGGTAACGATGACGATGCCGCCCTTGATGCCGGTGTAGGAGAGGGTGAAGAGCGGGTCGGAGGCCACGTTGAGACCGACGTGTTTCATCGCCGCGAGGGTGCGCCCGCCGGCGAATGCGGCGCCGGTGGCGACTTCGAGGGCGACTTTTTCGTTGGGCGCCCACTCGGAGAAAACCTCGTCGTACCGGGAGATTGATTCGAGGATCTCGGTGCTGGGAGTGCCGGGATAGGCCGCGGCGAAGACGCAGCCGGCTTCGAAGGCGCCGCGCGCGATTGCCTGGTTTCCTGACAGCAGTTTTTTCATGAACGGCCTCGCTTTTGGGGGAAATTATCGCCCGCCCGGGAGAAGACGCGGGGCGGGCTTAACATAGGGCGGCTATTATACGGAGCGGGCGATTTTTTTCAAACCTTTTCGGCGCCCAGGCGGGGACGCCCCGCTGCAAATAGGGAAGCAACCACTCATTCCACAACCCGCTCGCTACGCGCTAACGCGCGGAGCCCTTCGCTGCCACCCACTGACAAATCTTGTGCGCGGATTCGCGATATGATTTCTTCCACCGACAGGCGGGGACGCCCCGCAGCAAATAGGGGCGGAGAGCCTCCGCAGGCAATAGGGGAGTAAGCACTCATTCCAATCTCCGCCTTAGGCGGACTGAGGCGGACCGCTTCGCTGCTTTTCGCCCTTCGGCGAAAAGGGCGCTTGTTTCCACTTGCTGACAATTTGGGCGAGTTTGCTGTGTGGTTGGGGATTTCCGCGTCGCTTATCCGCAGGATTAAATGACCCTGCTCACCAAGTGCCCGCGCTTCAAATCTCCCTTCGATGCAAGATACAACAGGAAGAAACCCATCTATAACATGTAATAAACCCAAACAGGCAAGGCTTTTCCGATTGGGAATACGGGGGTTTTTCACGAAACGGGAAGTATTTTTTCGATTTTGAAAATTTTTTGGGATTTTTTTGCATACTTTTTGGGTTCTCATGTGTCTGGGATTATGGAGGAGGAAAGAACCCCAAAAACGATACCAAACTTGACCCGTAGCTAGGGCTCCTGTCGTTTCGCTCTCGAAAGAGAGTTTGATGGGAGCCTTTTTTTTGGCGCGACGGGGCGGGGACGCCCCGCTGCCCAGGCAGCGCCTGGAGGCAAATCCTTTTCCCACCTACTTCAAAACTCGCTCCTTGCCTCTCGCCTTGCATCGGCGAGAGGAAGCAGTCGCTTACATTTTCGCCAGTGCGCCCGCAACTTTTGCCAGCGGGCGGGGACGCCCCGCAGCAAATAGGGAAGTAACCACATTCTCCGATTACCCGCGGCCTGCTTCCGAAGGAGGATACCCTTTACTGAAAGGGACACATCCCTTCGTCTCGCTACGCTCATCGAAGGAGGATGTGTCCCTTTCAGGGCGCTTCCACTCACTGACAAATCTTGTGCGCGGATTGCGAAGGCGATTTTAATTCAGAACAGTTCTCCAAACCATTACAGATTTTAATTCAGAACAGTTCTCCAAACCATTACAGAACTGTTCTGAATTAGTCGCGCATCAGGCGGACTAATGTTAATTAGTGAATTGAAAAATCTGTGTAATCTGCGAAATCTGTGGATTGAAGATTTTCCTCTGCGATCTCTGCGTCCCTGCGGTTAAAAACGAATACCGCTTCGCCCTGCCCGCCTGCTTGACTTATCGCGGCGAGTGGCCTACAATCGCCTTCGCTTTACTATCCCCAACCCCGGTAGCGGAGGTACGCCAATGCTGGTGTCCAAAGAATTCAAGGTGGGCTTCGTGTTTTTCCTCGCCCTCTGCGTCTTTCTCGTCTTCGCCATTTCGCTTGGCTCGCTTTCCTTCGGCAAGAGCGCTTATTCATACGAAATAGCGTTCGAGCGCATCAGCGGCCTGAGCGAAGGCGACGAGGTCAAGGTCAACGGCATGAAGGTCGGCGCGGTCGAGGACATGCAACTCATCAAGGTCGGCAACAGCCGCCGGGTGCTGGTAACCATCACCGTCGACCGGGAGTTGGAGTTCTGCGAAAATTACAGCATCATCATCGAAGACAAGAACATGGTCGGCGGCCACGCCATCAGCATCGAACTCGGCGACCTCGACAAGCCGCTGCCGCAGCAGGACCGCCTTATGGGTGTGTCGCGCTCGTTCGGCGAGGTGCCGCGCCAGATAGACCTCACCGAGATCATGCACAAGACCAGCCACTCGCTTGAGGAGATGATTAGAATCCTCGAGGCCACCCGCGACACCGAGAGCACTGTCGGCATGATGATGGGCGACAAGGAAGTCGCCGCCGAAATCAAAAATATGATACACAACCTCGCCGAGACCAGCGAAAAACTCGACAGCATCGTAGAAAAAATCACCGACGACGAGGGCTTCCTCAACAAGTTCCTCGAAGACCGCGAGATGTACGACTCGCTCGGCGCCATCGTCGCCGACACCGAGGTGCTCACCAAAAAACTGCGCGAGTCCCGCGGCATGCTGCGCGCGCTCGACGACGAAAAACTCTACCGCGACATCGCCATGACCGTAAGCGATCTGCGCGACACCGCGGAATCGATAAAACTGCTGGCCGAAGAAATCCGCCGCGACCCGCAACTGTTCCTGCTGGGGCGCGACTCCGGCAGGCGCTCGTGGCTGATCCAGCAACTGCGCGGCAGGGACGGCCCAAGGACCGAGCCGTTCGTCCCGCGCGACTCGCGCAAACTGACGCCCGGAGACGAGAAGTGAGCGCGGAGATACTGACCCTGGGCAAGATGGTGTGCCGGACAGGCGCGGCCGTTACACTGGCCTTTGAGCGGTGCGGCTACACGCTGGGGCTGCTGGGGCGGACCGTGCTGAGCCTGCGGCACTGCTTCGCGGCGCGCCGCACGATCATCGACCAGATGTACTTCTACGGCATCAGTTCGGTGGGCGTAACCTGCTTCTTCACGTTTTTCTGCGGGATGATTATCGCCTACAACACCGGCATCGTCCTGATGGAAATCGGCATGGCCGACGCCATCGGCTCTATCGCGGCGGTTACGTTCTGCCGCGAGATGGCGCCGATAATGACCGCGATCATCCTCACCGCGCGCGTCGGTTCGAGCATGACCGCCGAGATCGGCAAGATGAACGTCTCCGAGGAAATCGACGCGCTGCGCGTGATGGGCATCGACCCGGTGCGGTTCCTGGTTATGCCGCGGGTGGTGGTGCTGGCGACTTTCACGGTGGCGCTGACGCTGATCGCCGACATGGTCGGCGTGTTCGGCTCGGCGATCATCAGTATCTACCGCATCAACGTAGACTGGCGCACGTTCGTGCAGTCGGCGCAGGAGGCGCTGTTGATGAAGGACATTTTCTGCGGGATGACCAAGGCGTTCGTCTTCGGCGTGACAATCGCGATCATCGCCTGCGCGCAAGGCCTGCGCACCCGCGGCGGCGCGCGCGGGGTGGGCCGCGCGACGATGATCTCGGTGGTAACGTCGCTGGTGTGCGTGATTATTTTCGACCTGATAATCACCGCGTTGTTCTTCCCGAAAAACTGACGCCGGGCCGCGAAAAAAATCATGATAGAACTGCAAGACATAAAAAAATCGTTCGGCGAAAAGCGCATCCTCAACGGGCTGGGTCTGCGCGTGCGCGAGGGCGAGACCTACGTAATACTGGGGCCGAGCGGCGTGGGCAAGAGCGTTACGCTCAAGATCATCATCGGCCTGCTGCAAGCGGACTCCGGCGTCGTCAGCATCGACGGCCGCCGCTTGTCCGCCGCCCACGACGTCATGGACAACAGGCCCGGCGAGTTCGGCTACCTCTTCCAGTCCGGCGCGCTCATCAACTGGCTCAACGTCTACGACAACCTCGCCCTGCCCCTGCGCCACGCCCGCGTCGCCGAGAACGAAATCGCGCGAAGGGTAAAGGAAAAACTCGCGATGGTCGAATTGGACGGGGTCGAAAAGATGATGCCCGACGAACTCAGCGGCGGCATGAAGAAGCGCGTCTCGCTGGCGCGCACCATCGTTACCGAGCCGCGCATCGTGCTCTACGACGAGCCTACGACGGGCCTCGACCCGATCGTCTCGGACAAGATCAACCGCCTGATCGTCAGCATACAGAGCAGGATACGCGCTACGTCGGTCGTCGTTACGCACGACATGCACAACGCCATGACCGTCGCCGACCGCATCGGCCTGATCGACGAGGGGCGCATCATCGCCGAGGGCACGCCCGAGGAGATGATGAACTCGACCGACGAACGCATCCGCGGTTTTATCTTCGCGACGACACTAAAAGCCACTTCATAAGTCCGAAATGGCTTTGTCGGCGGTTTTTTTGGGTGTGTTGTCGGCCGCGCAAAATCGTGCGGCTAGGGACACATCCCTTCGCTGCGCGGCCTTGCGGCCTGCTCCCGAAGGAGGATGTGTCCCGTCGCGGGTACTGCAATACAAAGAAGCGTATTTATGAAACCGCCTCCAGAAAAGGACGCATGCACAAAAC
>JAUWEX010000305.1 GCA_030607235.1 Planctomycetota bacterium
ACCTTCTTAATCTTGATCATGGGAGCCCCCAAAGAGATTTAGAGTCGGTTTGCAACCAGTATAAGCCCGCCGCGCGGCCCGTGTCAAAGAAAAAGGCGCGGGCAGTGCCCGCTCCCAAACGGGGAGGAAACGCACACTCCAAGACCCGCTCGCTGTCTGTCGCCGAATGGCGACAGAAGCGCATTGCTTCCACCCGCTGGCGAAACTTGTAATCTTGCTGTGTGGTTGAGGATTTTACAGGGCGGGGCCTGCCGCCAAGCGTGGAGGGTGCAGATCGGCGACCCTGCCGGAGAGGGTGCGATTTTGGTTGACTTCCCGTTCGTAAATCATATCATATTCTCACCGGGATTTTCGGGTATGTTGTCCCCCCCGGAATCTCGTCCCCGCTACAATTTAATGCACATCAGGTCGAACGCGCACCGCTTCCCTGACATTCTCGTAATGGCAGGGGCTTGTTATTTTATGGGGACACCGTTTCCATCAGCGGAGTTCCGTTATGGCGACAAGAGTACTCATCATGGGAGCGGCGGGCAAGGATTTCCACGTCTTCAACACTTGCTACCGCGACAACAAAGACTTCACCGTTACGGCATTCACCGCAACGCAAATCCCCGACATCGACGACCGCAAGTATCCCGCAGTCCTGGCGGGCAGCCTGTATCCCGACGGCATTCCCATCAAGCCCGAAGCCGACCTGGCCGAACTCATCAAGAAAGGCGGAGTGGAGAAGGTCGTCTTTGCATACAGCGACGTATCCTACGACTACATCGACGAACAGCGCAGGATCGTCGAGGCCGCCGGAGCGAAATTTGAACTTGCGCCCGTCGAAGAGCAGATGGTCAAGTCGACCAAACCCGTAATCGCCGTCTGCGCCACGCGCACCGGCTGCGGCAAGAGCCAGACCTCGCGCAAGATCGTCAAAATCCTCCGCGACAAAGGCCGCAGGGTCGTTTCGATCCGCCACCCGATGCCCTACGGCGACCTCGCGGCGCAGGCCTGCCAGCGCTACGAGTCGCTCGACGACATGAAAAAACACAAGTGCACCATCGAAGAGATGGAAGAATACGAACCCCATATCGCGATGGGCGGCATCATCTACGCCGGCGTCGACTACGAGCAAATCCTGCGCGAAGCCGAGAAGGAAGCCGACGTGATTATCTGGGACGGCGGCAACAACGATACCTCGTTCTACAAAGCCGACCTCTACATCACCGTCGCCGACCCGCATCGCCCCGGCCACGAACTCAGTTACTATCCGGGCAAAGTCAACCTCGAAATCGCCGACGTGATCGTCGTCAACAAAGTCGACACGGCGCAAAAGGCGGGCGTTGACGAGGTACTCAAGAACATCAGGGAGCACAACCCCAAAGCCAAAGTCGTCATGGCCAACAGCCCGGTAACCGTCGAGAAGCCGGAGATCGTTCTCGACAAGAAGGTGCTCGTCGTCGAAGACGGCCCCACGCTGACGCACGGCGGAATGAAATACGGTGCGGGTGTCGTCGCCGCCAAGAACTGCGGCGCGGCCGAGATGATCGACCCGCGGCCCTGGACGGTGGGCACGATCGCCGAAACGTTCGAAAAATATCCCGAAATCGGCACGCTGCTACCCGCGATGGGTTACGGCGATCAACAGATCGCCGACCTCGAAAAGACAATCAACGCCTGCGAATGCGACGTGGTGATCATTGGCACGCCGATTGATTTGGGCGCACTTATCACGATTAACAAGCCGCACACCCGCGTACAATATGAACTGGAAGAGATCGGCTCTCCCAACTTCGAAGAGATACTCAAAGACTTTTAGCCCAAATACAGGGATTTCCCGGAGAGCACCATGAGCGAGATACAAAATCGCGCCAAAAAAGTCATGACCCCCGCGCTGGGGATCGACACGCCGCTCACCGCCGTCAAGAGTTTCGGCGCCGAGGTTACATGCGACGACGGCAAAACCTATCTCGACATTTCCTGCGGCACGGCCGTGTCCAACATCGGCTACAACATGCCGCGGGTCGTCGAGGCGGCCAAAAAACAGATAGACAACTTCGTACATTCGGGCTGCGTTTATTACTACGAATCGATGGCCCGATGCGGCGAGTTGCTGGGCGAAATCACCCCCGGCGACATCGACACGTTCTTCTTTTCCAACAGCGGCGCCGAGGCCGTCGAAGGCTGCATCAAACTGGCCCGCTACGTTTCCCAAAAGCCCGGCATACTCTGCTTCCAGGGCGCGTTCCACGGGCGCACGCTCGGCGCGGCCTCGCTGACGACATCGAACGCAAAGTACCGCAACCGCTATGAACCGCTCGTCGGCGGCATCTACCGCGCGCCGTACCCCCACGTCTACCGCCGACCGGCGGGCATGACCGAAGAGCAGTACATCGACGAGTGCATCCGCTCCGTCGAAAAGGTGCT
>JAUWEX010000076.1 GCA_030607235.1 Planctomycetota bacterium
AACGGCTGCACACATGGCAAAACCCCCGACTGCACCGAATAACACAAGCGCGCGCGGAGGATAATAAGGCGCGTTCGGATAAATAGCGGAACTGCGTGGTGAAAACTTTTAGCGAGCGCTTGCGATTTCAACCGTTGCGGGCGCTCGTTTTTTCTATAACGATTTTTGCGCCTTACGAGCCTAGTATTCAAATTTGTTGTAGGCGCGTTTGGCGGCGCGGCGGACGCGGCGCGGCTGCGTGTCGTCGATGAATATCTTTCTCATCGCGGGCCGTGTGTGGCGCGCGTTGAGCCGCACGAGCAGTTCGATCGCCTCGACTCTCTGACTGTCGGTTTCGGCCCTGTCGCGCGCGGTTTTCAGCAGCATGTAGATCGCTTCTCTGTCGATGATCTCGACCACCGCCTCAAGCATCAGCCTGCGGGCGCGGTCGTTGTATTCACGGTCCTGTATCTCGGTTTTCAGGAAGGGTATGGCGTCGTTGCCGCACTCGATGAGCGCTTCCTGCGCGTTCAGTGCGGGATAGCCGATAAGGCGCGGGCCGACCTCGAGGAAGGCTATCAGGCGCGGGCACTTCAGCGCGGGTTCTTCGATTTCGCGCAGTTTCCCGATTTCGCTGTTGTAGCCACCTGCGAAGATAGAGCAGCCGCCGAGCGCGGCCACGCAAAGGATCGCCAGTCCCATCGCCGCAAATTTTATGGTGAGTCGCCTGTCGTTCATTTCATGCTCCGGTTATGAGGTTGATCCAACGCGCTATTTTTCAGGATCCGAGATATTTTGCAAGAAAGTTTTTGCGAAATTCCGCAAAGACGCCGTTTTCGATAGACTCGCGGATTGCCGCGGTCAGGCGCGCGTAGAAGCGGATGTTGTGTTCGGTTATCAGCGACAGGCCCAGCACTTCGCCGGCGATGAAAAGATGGCGGATGTACGAGCGGGTGAAGTTGCGGCAGCAGTAGCAGTCGCACTCCGCGTCGATAGGCTCCTGCGAGAGGCGGTGGGCGCTGTTGCGGATTTTGATTCGTCCGGTCGATGTAAACGCCTCGCCGTTGCGCGCGTTGCGTGTCGGCAGGACACAGTCGAACATGTCCACGCCGTGGCCGACGGCGTTGAGGATGTCTTCGGGGTAGCCCACGCCCATCAGGTAGCGAGGCTTGTCCTCCGGCATAAGCGAGGTGGACAGAGCGACGATCTCGTCGGAGAGTTCCTTAGGCTCGCCGACGCTCATCCCGCCGAGCGCGAATCCGTCGAAGTCCATCTGGGCCAGTTCGCGCGTGCATTCTTCGCGCAGGTCCCTGTGAACGCCGCCCTGCGTGATGGCGAATAGTTTTTGGCCCTCCGCGCGCGGTGTTTTGATGCTGCGCTCCGCCCAGCGCAGGGTCCTGCGCATCGCGTCTTCGACCTTTTTCCGCTCACACGGATAGCCTACGCACTGGTCGAGCACCATCGCGATATCGGGGCCGAGGCGGCGCTGGAGTTCGACCGCGCCTTCGGGCGAGAGTGTGATGAGCGAGCCGTCGATGTGCGAGCGGAACGACGCGGCTTCTTCGGTGATCCTGGTCATCTGCGCCAGAGAGAAAATCTGGTAGCCGCCGCTGTCGGTCAGTATCGGCCCGTCCCAGCGCATGAATTCGTGCAGGCCGCCCGCCGCCTCGACGACTTCCTCGCCGGGGCGCAGTTTGAGGTGATAGGCGTTGCCGAGAATTATCTGGATTCCGGTGCGCCTGATTTGTTCGGGGCTGAGCGTTTTGACGGTGGCCAGCGTGCCGACGGGCATGAATGCCGGTGTGCGGACTTCGCCGTGTGCGGTGGCGAGGATGCCCGCGCGCGCGGCGGTTTGCGAGTCCGTTGTAATTAAGCGAAAGGTCATTCTACCTGATTGTTGTAGTTGGTCTCGATTATCGAGCCGGGGTAATAGAAAGCGAGGATTGCGCGGTAATCGCGGCCGTCTTCGGCCATTTTTTTCGCGCCGAACTGGCAGAGTCCCACGGCGTGCCCCCAGCCGATTCCGGTGAATTCGATGTAGTCGCCGACGATGCGGGCCTCGAAGGACGTGCTCATGATGATTTCCTTGTGCTTGTTGTCGTTGCCGGCGGCCTTTTGCCAGCGACCGTCGCGCCAGTACTCGGTGCTGATGCTTTTGCCGAGGACGTTGGTGCGGAACTTGTAGGCGTTGTCGATCTCGAAAGTGCCCTTGTCATGCTTGACGGTAACGCTGGCGGCGTGGCCGACGGGGTCTTTGCCGGCGGTGGTGATGGAGATAATTTTGGTAACGGGCGCGTCGCTGAACATGCTGATTCTGCGGGCGACTTCGGCGTTGCCGATGCGGTGTTTCCAGCGGTACACCGGCGAATCGGCGCAGTACGGGCAGGTTATGCCGCCGCGCGTGTGGACGCCGGGCTTGGCCTGAAAAACGCGTTCTGCATATTCGGTCATGCCGCCGCAGGTGGAGGCGAAATAAATTTTGAAGATTCTCTCGTTGAGCGTCAGCACCTGTCCGGCGGTGGCCCTGACGGCCCGCTCGATGCGCTCGCCGTAGGGGCCGGAGGGGATGCCGCCGTAAACCTGGTCCTTGGTGTCGGCGCGCACGTCGAAGCGGTCGCCCAGTTTGCGGGCCTCCTGTCGCTGGAACAGAACGCGGGTGCGCGAGGCGACGGCCTGGGTCTTGAGCGCCTCGATCGGCCAGTTCGCCGCGACCTCGCGGCCGAGGACGCCGATGAGGTAGTTTTCCAGCCCCACGATATTGACTACGTCGACGGTCATGTCGATTTCGTTGCGGTAGATAATCAGTTCGCCGAAGTAGCGCTTCCTGTCGCGCTCGCTTTCGTAGACGGTAATGGGGTTGCCGGTCTGGGGCACGAGGCGGAAGGCGTTGCCTTTGAACAGCAGCGTACCGACCTTGATCCCGTCCATCGTTGCGGTGATTTCGGCGCCTTTGCGTATTACGTAAGAGTCTTCGCTGAGAGACCGGCGTTGTTCGTCGGCGCTGTATACCTTGAACGGCGCGTCGCAGAATATCCGTGTGTGGCGGCCGTGCGGGACGATCATGACGCGGATTTTGACCTGGCTTTCGGGGATGGTCGGCTTAGTGTATTCGTCGGGTGTGCGGATGCCGCGACAGGAATTGGTGCATCCAGCCAGTGCCATGCAGGCGATGATCGCGCAGATCAGCCTGATTTTGTCGTTCGGTTTCATGTTACCCCTCTCGATTAACGTATCAGTCTTTGTAGAGTTCCTTTGTCGTACCGGCGTATCTTTCGCGCTCGCTGAAAATGCAGCCGCAGTAAGATTGCAGGTGCAGTTTTGTCCGTGCGGCTTCGTCGTGCGCCTTTGCGGCGTTGGGCCGGAAGTCGCGGTAGTAAAAATCCACGCCTGCGAATTCGGCCGCCTCGCGTCCGGCCTCGGCGATGGCTTCGTGGCGCTGATGCCTGCTGACCAGCAGCGTGGTGGTGAAGGCGTCGAAGCCGTTTTCGGCGGCGAAGCGGGCGGTCTCGAAGAGCCTCTGCCGGTAGCACAGCGGGCAGCGCGTCTGCGGCTCGTCGCGGAAGGCGGTCATCGCGATAAACGATTTCAGCCCGTAGTTCTCGACCGCGTGGAGGCGAAACTTCAGGCGGTCGCGGAGAACCTTTACCGATTTCAGGCGCTTGCGGAATTCGACGAGCGGGTGGATGTTGGGGTTGAAGAAGAACCCCTCAAGACGCTTGTCTTTTTCGTCAAGCATCTCCGCCATGCCCAAAAAGCACTGCGCGCAGCAGATATGGCACAAAATCCGCATAATTCGTCCCCATTCGATATGCTAATACTATCAGAGCGATGCCTGCCAGTCAAGTCGGATAACCGCGGCGGCGATTCGGCATTTTGTCCTTGCAATACATGCGCTTACGCCTATAATAGCCCGTTTTTACGTGATATGACATTTATCGAAAGGCGGGAGTGCTATGAACTGGCTGATTATACTTGGGGACACGGAAGGCGGCGAGGGCTTCAATTATCAGTTTTTCGTTGTGCTGGGATTGATAGCCGTTGTTTTCTATTTCCTTATGATCCGTCCCCAGAAAAAGCAGAAGCATCAACACCGGCAGATGCTGGATTCGCTTCGCAAAAACGATAAGGTCGTTACCATCGGCGGAATTCACGGAACGGTCATATCGGTCAAGGAAAACTACGTGATCCTCAAGATCGCGGAGAACTCCGACGTGAGCATCCGCGTCAACCGCAGTGCGATCGGCGGGGTCGTTTCGCCGGATGAAGGCTCCCAGGAAGCATAATCGATAGTCGGTCTGATACCTTATTGAAATGTATGCTGTCCGGCAGGCGGCAGTCGAATACAACAGGAGAACACAATGTACGATAGGGTTGCGTGGAAAATCGTCCTCATAGTTTTGGTTATAGGGATGTGCGTATATTTTGCGTTTCCACCGCTTGACGGGATGGTGGAGGATGTCCCCGGCAAGCTAGGCTTGGCGCCTGACCTCGCAGGCGGAACCTTGCTTGAATTGTCGGTTTCCGATCCCGGCGCTCGCGACAGCGTCCTCGAAACGCTTATAAAACGCCAAGACAGTACCGGCATGAAGGGCCTCCAGATTGTCGCTGTCGGAACCCGCAACATTCAGATCATCGCGCCCAGCGGCAACAGCGACGACGTCGAGGCGATCCTTAAACAGAGTGTGCTTGAATTCAAAGTCGAGGCGCCCAAAGACGCGGTAAAGGCTTACGGCGACCAGTTGGCAGCGGCAAATATAACAGATTATACAAAGGGCCTGCCCGAGCCGATTGACTCGAATTATACGGCTTACGTTCTGATCCGCGAAAGCAAGGGCGGCGTCAAGTCCGTCGACTGGATACTGGTCGAAAGTGCAGCGAAACTCAAGGGTTCGGACTTTGCCAAATTCTCCGCAACCGAGGACGGAGATCGCAGGCCTGCCGTTGGTTTCAGACTGGAGACCAGCGCAGCGCAGGAATTCGGCGAACTGACGGCCCGATTGCATGAGGAAGGTCGCCGACTTGCGATCATTCTCGATGGCAAATGCATTTCAGCGCCGGGAGTAGAGGAAGCCATTCGCGGCGGTAACGGCATCATCTCCATGGGCGGCGGCGATAACGCCGAAATCCAGAAGCAGCGGCAGGACTTGCTCACCAACCTCGACGCCGGCGCATTGAAGACACCGATTACCGTGCTGTCTATTCGTTCGACATCGGCCACGCTCGGAGCCGAATCCGTTGCCAAGGGTGTTCGCGCCATCGTCATCGGCCTGCTGGGGGTGCTGGTGTTCATGGCGATATATTACTGGGGCACGGGGCTGGTGGCTAACCTGGCGCTGGTTCTTAACCTGATAATCCTGCTGGGGCTGTTGTGCGTGTTCAATGCCACGTTCTCCCTGCTGGGTATCGCCAGTCTCATCCTGACGATCGGTATGGCGATCGACGCCAACATCCTTGTCTTCGAGCGCATCCGCGAAGAAATAAACTCCGGCAAGGCGCTCAAGGGCGCGCTCACGTCGGGCTACAAGCGGGCGTTTTCGACGATCATCGACGCCAACATCACTACCGTCGGGACCGCGGCAATCCTGTTGTGGTTCAGCGGCAGCGGCCCGATCAAATCTTTTGCGATCGTGTTGATCGTCGGCATTATTGCGAGTATGTTTACCGCGCTGTTCGTAACCCGCACGGTATTTTCGCTCCTGATACGCGCCGGCATATTCCGCGACGCGAAGATGCGGCAAGCGTTCAAGCGTCCGAATTTCCAGTTCGGTAAAATCGTCCATGTTACCAAATACGTCTCGATAATCGTCATAGTCATCGGTGTCGGTTTCTTTGTTTCCAGAGGCTCGCAGAACTTCGGCATCGACTTCCTCGGCGGCGGTCAGTACCGAATCGGCCTGACTTCCGACATGAGCGCCGCACAGATGCGCGATAAATTGCACGAACTCGCTCCCGACTTCAAGGCGCCCGAGGTTCTCCAGATGGAGACCGCCGAAGAGGGCGGTTTGTTCGCGAAGGAATTTGTCGTTCGAATATCCTTCTCCGGCATTGAGGCCATAGTCGAGCGCAGCGGTATGGCCGACTCCCTGCCGCAGGACAAGTGGGTCGATTACGTAAAGGGCGAGATCGTTACGATGTTCTCCGACGACTTCCCCAACGAACCCTTCGTGCAGGACAAATCGAAAACCCGTTATTCCGAGATTAACATTACGGTATCCTACGACAAGGAACTCGGAACGGAACAAAAGGTAAAAGACAGAATCACAAGCGCCATCGATATCGCTAAACGGGATATTGAAAATCTGATTGGCGATGTGCCGGGCTTCAAGAAGACCGTAACCGAAGCCGGACCCGATTACGCCAGGTATTTCAAGGTCTCGTTGACCGGCTTTCTGTATCCGGGTGC
>JAUWEX010000111.1 GCA_030607235.1 Planctomycetota bacterium
GAATCGCCGCAATAATCCGCGATATCCTGAACTTCGGGCCGCTGGTAATTATGGGCGAGTATGACGGCGTCGCGCTCGTTGCGCAATTTCTGAATTTTCTCGACAACGGACTGCTTCAATGCGATTTCTCCGCACACAATATCTAACGCACGAATTCCAGATAATTCCTGATTATATCAGAAAATCCCGCCCAACCCAAAAAGAAACGCCCTCGCAAAACAAAAAAAGGAGCCGCACTAAAATTTATCAAAATCGAAATGATCTTTAAGGATTGATTCAGGCCAGCAGCCACATGACGAGGACCATCAGGGCGATTCCCGCCGAGACGAAGCCAAACGTCAGCCAGTACATTTTGTAATCCTCTTTTTCATCGAGCAATTTCTCGAAACGCTCGGCCTGCGCCGCAACCGGTCTCGAAGCCCTGCGGGCAAATGCAAACACAGGCGCCGCCGCACCCGCCACGCGCCGCACAAGAGGCCAACCGGAGATTTTCTCGACAACCCCGGCAAGAAAAGAGCGCTTTGCTTCCGCATCGGCAAATTCGTCCGAATCTCCTGCGAAATCGGCGGCCTGCGCATCATCCTCAAGCCCCTCCGTCGCGGTCTCGGACTCATCCAGAATATCGAACAGTTTGCCCTTGAGCGAGTCTTCTTCACCTTCCGGCTCGGCCGTTTCAAGCGCGTCATCCTGTACAACGGTTTCTTCAATAATAACCGCCGGTTCCGATTCTTCCGCCACATTCGCGGCCTGCGCCTGTTCCGGCGCGGTTTGTTCCTCGGCGTCGACCGGCTCGGCCAAAGGTTCCGAAGAATCCTGCTCGTCCTCGGCTGCCGCTGCGACGCTCGGAATATCACGTACCCCGTCGCGGTCCTGCGGGAACTTCCGCGCCGCTATCTCCCCGCGCAAGGCATCGGCCTCTTGCATCAAGGTCGCAAGGTCCTGTTCCTCCTCGCTCATTTCGGCCAGGGTCTTATCGACGGGCGATTCTTCTTCGGACGTCTCCTTGCTCTCCGCAATTTCTTCAAGGCCCGACTCCGCTTCGTCGAGCAGTCGGGCGACCTCGTCCAGACTCTCCGCGAGAGCGACCTCGTCAACCGCGTCGTCTTGGGAAATTTCGCCCGGCACCGCTTTCGCGTCCTCTATCTGCTCCTGAAGCGTGTGATAGCATTTTTCGTTCGAGAGGCTTTGTTCGGGAACGGCCTCAGGGGGAGGAGTCGGAGGCAAATCTTCCTCTACGGAATCGACATGATGTGGGGGTGTCGTTGCGCGATCCGAATCGTCGACGACCTGGCCGCCCGCTTCTTCGGCGGCTATCTCATCGAGCACGCTCCGGCTGTCTTCGGCGTCAGAGTCCAGCGGAGTATTTATAGGCTTATCAGACATGTAACAGAATCACAACCATCCCGAATTAAAGCGAATCCATACCCTTTCATCGACCGGATTAGAAGCGCGATTTAAATTTTTCCATAAGAAAACGGAGAACACCGAAGCGTCCTCCGTTTTTTTTGCCTGGTGCTTACTTGCCGAACGAAATTCCGAGGAATCCCATGATTTGCGGCGCCCACTTGACCACCGTCGGCGCGAACACGATCGCCACCATGCTCATCAGTTTGATGAGGATGTTCAGCGACGGGCCGGAGGTGTCCTTGAAGGGATCGCCGACCGTGTCGCACACTACCGCCGCCTTGTGGTTGTCCGAACCCTTGCCGCCGTGCGCTCCGGCCTCGATGTACTTCTTGGCGTTGTCCCACGCGCCGCCGGAGTTGGCCATGAACAGCGCGAGCGTAAAGGCCGTTACGAGCGTTCCGAGCAAAAGGCCCATCACACCCGCAACGCCCAGAACCAGGCCCAACGCAACCGGTACGATAACCGCCAAAAGCGAGGGGAACATCATCTCTCTCTGCGCGCCCCTGGTGCTGATGCTGACGCAGCGGGCGTAATCGGGTTTGCCGGTGCCGTCCATGATGCCGGGGATGCTCTTGAACTGCCTGCGGACCTCCTCGACCATCTTGCCGGCTGCGCGGCCAACCGCCTGCATCGTAAGCGCGCAGAACAGGAAGGCCATCATCGCGCCGATGAAAGCACCGAGGATGAATTTGGGGTTCATTATATTGATGCTGAAGATGTCGACGAAATCGGCAAGTTGAATGTTCTGGGGCGCGGTCGCTGTGAGCGTGGCGCTCACCGCGCCGTCCGCAACGTCCGCGGCGCCTTTTTTCAGCAGAATCATAGCACTGCGGATTTCTTCGAGATAGGCCGCGATCAGCGCGAGCGCGGTAAGCGCCGCCGAGCCTATCGCGAATCCCTTGCCGGTAGCGGCGGTGGTGTTGCCGAGGCTGTCGAGTGCATCGGTGCGCTTCCTGATTTCCTCGCCCAGGCCGCTCATCACGGCGTTGCCGCCGGCGTTGTCGGCGATCGGGCCGTATGCGTCGGTCGCCAGCGTGATGCCCAGCGTCGAGAGCATACCCACGGCCGCAATGCCGATACCGTAGAGGCCGACGGTAAGGTTGCCGGCGGTGAATCCGCCCGGAAGGGCGAAGGCCAGCATCGTAGCGAATACGAGTATTATCACCGGTATCGCCGTAGACATCATTCCGATCGAAATACCGGAAATAATCGTGGTCGCCGGACCGGTCTCCGTTTGTGCCGCAATGGCTCTGGTGGGCTTGTAATCGGCGGAGGTGTAGTACTCGGTCGTCTTGCCGATAAGGACACCGGCAATCATCCCGGCGACGATACTTCCCCAGATTCCGAATCCGATGGAGTTCCATCCGAGCAGTAAACAGGACGCGGGAAGCGAGACAACGAATATCAAAGCACAGGCCGCGTTTACGCCCCTGCCGAGAGCGCCCAGAAGTTGTTTCTGGCTGGCGCCTTCTTTGGTCTTGACGAGATAGATGCCCAAAATCGAAGCGCCGATTCCCAGCGCCGCAATGATCATCGGCAGCAGGATCGAACGGAATACCATGTTGGACGCCGCCTGAGATGTTCCCATGAACGCCGCCGCGCCGAGCGCGCAGGTCGCCAGAATCGAGCCGCAGTAGGATTCGTAAAGGTCGGCGCCCATTCCCGCCACGTCGCCCACGTTATCGCCAACGTTGTCGGCGATGGTCGCGGGGTTGCGGGGGTCGTCTTCGGGGATTCCGGCCTCGACCTTGCCTACGAGGTCCGCGCCGACATCGGCGGCCTTGGTAAAGATACCGCCGCCAACGCGCGCGAAGAGCGCCTGAAGGCTCGCGCCGATACCGAACGAAAGCATCGTGATCGTGATATCCTTCATGCTGTTGACCTTGAGTGCGTCGCCCAGACCGACCCAGCGGGCGAAGTTGCACAAGCCGAACCACGCCGCAATATCGAGCAGGCCGAAACCGACGACGACAAGTCCCATGACCGCGCCGCTGCGGAAGGCGACCGTCAGCCCCCTGTCAAGGCTTTCGCGACAGCCCTGCGTGGTGCGGTTGCTGGCCATTGTCGCGGTCTTCATGCCGAGGAATCCGCACAGGCCGGAGAAAAACCCTCCCGTCAGAAACGCCACCGGCACAAGCGGAGGCAGGGTTCCCATCCCCCATGCAAGAACGCCGAACACAACGAACATGACGGCAAAAACGATGGCGACCACCTTGTACTGACGTTTCAGATAGGCGAGCGCGCCTTCGGTTACGTATCCGGCGATCTCTTTCATCCTGTCGGTGCCGCCGTCCTGCACCTTTACATATCTAAAAAACTGCCAGGCAAAATACAGCGCCGCGCCGGCACCCACGGGCGCCAATATCCAAATCAGCCATAAATACCAGGCCGGTTCCTTCACACTTGGACCCCCAGCCGCGAAGGCGCTACCGCTCAATGCAAGAAAAGCAAACAGGGCAATGGAGCCTACCTTCAACGTCTTATTGATAGACATAGTCTCCTCCGATAACATGAAGAGTTACGATGGTTTCCCGGGGAAAACCGCACGGTAATCACGAAGTGGGGCGGTGTTATATCAAATAATATCGCCTTTGTCATCATAAACTTTGAACTGTGAAAAACATTTTCAATTTTCAGCGGCGTCTTTGGTTTCGTCAAAGCGCACAAAACGCAAAAGCCTCACGAAAGCCTCCTCGTATAAAGGAACTATGTAAAACGAATTGCCGTAAATCAGGTTTTTTGTTTCCGGGAAATTCAGCGCATCGATCTGCTCTTCGGTATATATCTTTTTCAACGCCTCGCCCGGTTTTTGCGCGGAGAGGGCTTTTTCGTACATATCGAGAATCTCGTCGGTACTGCGCAGGATTTCTTCGACGGCGGCCTTGCGCTTGGCGAGCGGCTTGATGCCCGTCCGGAAACGCCGCTTCCTGCCCTGAACGATCTCGCAGGATTCGTTGCGCCACCGGTCAAGTTGTTCCCGCTCGGACTCGGAAAGCGGGGCCAGCACCTCGTCGTCCAAAATCGCGCGCAGATCATCCTGTCGCTTTTTCAACAGATCAAGCGCCGCCCCTCGCTCCTTCTCGTTCGTGCCAGCCGAAATCATCGCCTCTGTAGCCTCGAGAACATCCAGCCGCGCCTCGCGCAAACCAACCTCCCGCTCGAACATCAATACGTCGCAGCAATCCATCCGAAAACGTTGGATGTTGATGTAGTCCTTGCGGTCACGGGCCTCCGAGCGGGATAAAATCTCGTTTACATAATAAAGAGCCTCCCGGACAGGGCTGCGAAATCGGCGATCCTTGAAAACGAGATAGTCCGGATCGGGATCGTCGCACAGGCACCTGCGGAAATCCCTGCTGCAAGTAATAATCTGGTACGAAAACTTGTGAAAAAAGTTCGTCGCGAGTTCGTAGCGCAACTCTATGCTGTCGGGGGAAAATTCGATCCCTTTACGATACAAAGCCAGTCCCCGTCTGGTCCATTTGTACTGCATCGCCGGCGTATTGTAATCGTTGGCGATGTTGTAAATCATGTTGTTGGCGTTGAAGGTCAGGATGGCCTCGTCGCGCGGCTGAAGGCGCGCGAGCATCTCGTAGGTCGCCTGCAGGCCGTAATAATCTTTGCGTCGCTCCAGGATTTTGGTGCGCATCCAGAGGTAATCGATAATCACCGCGCGAAAACCACCGGCCATCACCGTGCCGAAAAACTCGCCGGGCCGCACCGAACGCAGCAGCGACTCGCTGCCCTCGGCCTGTCGGACGCGCTCTTTCCGAAGTTCGCCCGACGCAATCCACCACGGCAGCAGCAACAGCAGCATCGCAACGAAAAGGGGCAAACGCGATTTTTTCAGTTTCGCAATCATCAGCGGCC
>JAUWEX010000328.1 GCA_030607235.1 Planctomycetota bacterium
GACGAGCGCGTCTCCTCAATCCGTATCTCGGCGTAGTCGGCGCGGACCGACGTTACGATTTTTTTCAGAACGTCTTTCATATTTTTTCTCCCGACTCCCGGCAGGAACCGTGTTTCGATAACTTTTTCAGGAAAATCCGCGCCGCCGCCTCGGGGTCGCCCGCCGCAGTCAGCGCCGCACACGCCGCCACCCGCCTCACACCGGATTTCACAATTCCGGGCAGGTTTTTCGCGTCAATGCCGCCGATCGCAAAGACCGGAATCTTTATCTCTCGCAAGACCGCCCGAAGCGTCGAGTCCGAAATCGGCACTTTTTCTGCGGCGACATTGCTTTTTTGCACCGGGCCTATGGCCACGTAATCCGCGCCGTCGCGAACCGCGCGGCGGGCCGTCGCGAGGCTGCGTGTGGTCGCGCCGACGATCTTGTTCGCGCCCATAATCCTGCGCGCCTCCGCCACCGGCATATCTTCCGGCCCCAGGTGCACCCCGTCGGCATCGGCGGCCAGCGCGATGTCGGGCCGGTCGTTGACGATCGAAATCGCCCCCGCCCTGCGGCACAGCGCGACGATTTTTTTCGCGTGTGCGACCAGTTCCGCCGCGCCCATATCCTTCTCGCGGATCTGGATTATATCGACCCCGCCCCTGAGAAGCAAACGCGCCGTGCGCTCGGCGCCTCTCGGCGAAAACTCTTCGGAGAGCAGGGCGTAGAGGCGTTTGCCTTCGAGCAGACTTCGTCGCGTCAGCGCAAGGACGGTCGATTTTTGCAGGTCGTAGGCGGCGAATCGCCATGCCTGAAGAACCGCACCGGCGTTGGGCTGGACTGCGCGGGCGGTTTCCTCCAGCGAGCGCAGGGCCTCCTGGAGTCGCGCGAAATTGCGCGAGATAATTTGCGCCTCATCGTCGGGCGCGTTTTTCGATTTGCGATGCGCGGCCCCGCGGCCAACGTCCGCCGACGAGCGGCGCGCCGCGAGCAGGGCGGCGGGGTCGATTCCGAGAGTCCGGGCGAAATCGCCCAGCCCCAGCCGTATCGACCGGAGCGAATCATAGGCCGCTGCGTCGTCCATGCCAAACCGCACGACGTCCTCGATAACGCGCACGGCTTCGCGGGCGCGGTTGAGGTTTGCGTCGATCAGGCGCAGGGTTTGTGGTTGTATCTGTCTCTCTCGCATATCTCCGCCGTCATTGTAGGCGCTATCCTTTACAGGTCAAGATGGATTTACGCAAGAACGAAGACAGCCGATCGGGCCGCCGGTTTGTTAGAAAAATAAATTGACACGTAATTGCAATACTGGTATAAAGACGGCGATGCGGCGTGAGCCGCGCATTTCCCGGAACAATTCCCTGAGCGTCTTATTGGAAATCAGCCCTTTTGCAAATCCGCAGCCTGTTGTGCATGCGGCGGTTAGCATGAGGCGGGATTATCGATGCCTGAAAAATTTTACCTCATCGACACGAACTCCTCGATGTACCAGGCGTTTTACGGCATACGCCGCCTGGACGACCCCGAGGGCAACCCCGTCAACGCGGCCTACGGCATCGCCGCGCTGTTGATGCGCCTGATAGGACGCTCCGAGGCGGGCTATGTCGCGGCAGCCATGGACCCGCCCGGCAAGACCTTCCGCCACGAAAAATATCCCGACTACAAGGCCACCCGCAAGCCGATGCCGACGGACCTGGTCGGCCAGATTCCGGTTATCCGGGAGATCATCGAGGCGTTCGGCGTGCCGCTATACATGCAGCAGGGCTACGAGGCCGATGACGTGATCGCGACCGTGGCCCGCGCCGCGGGCAGGCGCGGCCTCGAAACGCGCATCGTTACGCGCGACAAGGACGCCAAGCAATTGCTCGACGAAAATACGCATCTATATAATAGTCGCGATGGCTCGCTGTTCACGGTCGAGACACTGCGCGAGGAGATGGGGTTGGAGCCGTCGCAGGTGGTTGATTTTCTGGGATTAAGCGGGGACGCGTCCGACAACATCCCCGGCGTGCCCGGCGTCGGGCCGAAGACGGCGCTGAACCTCCTGCACGAATTCGGCTCGATCGAAGAGGTCCTCGCCAACGCCGATAAAGTGAAGGGCAAAAAACTTTCCGAAAACCTGCACAAATTCGCGGAGCAGGCGCGGCTCAGCCGCGATCTGGCGCAACTTCGCTACGACGTGCCGGTCGAGGTCGATGTTGACAAATGCCGCACCAAGCCGCTGGATCGCGACCGGCTGGTCGCGCTGTTCGAGCGGCT
>JAUWEX010000036.1 GCA_030607235.1 Planctomycetota bacterium
GACGATCCCGCTGTTTCCCAATGCTGACGCGGTTTCCAAATCGTAAATACGTCATATCGTGTCCGGGCGAGGCTATGAGTTTTTTCGCCGCGAGAAGGCACCCGGGGCGATCATTGAGGCTCAACGTCAATTCGAAAATCACTAACTCTGTTTATCCGCAGGAAACGGCGAGGTCCCGTTTGCGCGCCGACCGTTTCACAAAGAGAATTCAAAAGAAACCGCCTTATTTAGTCATTTCAAAAGATTGCATTTACCAAATTCGACTGCGCCGAAGGTTTGCAAAATTCATGGGGGGGAATTGCTGTGCCAATACTTGGAGCCGAAGTCTGGAAGGAAATACAAAACAATATCGTCAACAAAATCGGCGCTCAAAGGTTCAATCTCTGGTTAAAAAACTCGACGCTGAAGTCGCTCGAAGCCGACACCGCCGTCATCGGCGTACCTAACCCGTTCATCCTGACGTGGATCGAGGACAAACTGGCCGCGGATGTAGAAGAGGCGCTGTGCGAGCACTTCCAAAAGAAGATCACCGCCAGGTTCACCGTCGACGGCACGCTCTTCCGGCAGATGCGAAAGTTGCAGCAGGAACAGCAGGACGAGGCGATTACGTTCAAAAGCCCCAGCGGCGCGACCTACGCCGAAAACGAGCCGCTGAACCAGCGCTACAACTTCGAGCGCTACGCCGTCGGCGAGGGCAACAGGTTCGCCTACGAGATGAGCCGTCGGATAATCGAAACGCGCGGCGAGCAGTTCAGCACACTGCTGGTCTACGGCGGGTCGGGCCTGGGCAAGACGCACCTGTTGCAGGCCTGCGCGAAGGAACTCAAACGACGCTACCCGGAGATAACTGTGCGATACGTTTCGTGCGAACAATTCGTAAATCAATTCGTTACCGCGATCAAAAGCGGCAAGGTCGACTCGTTCCGCCGCCGACACCGCAACGCCGACGCGCTGATAATCGACGATATCCACTGGCTGGCGGGCAAGAAGGCCTCGCAGGAAGAATTTCTGCACACCTTCAACGCGCTGTCGGACAAAAACCGGATAATCATCGCCGCCAGCGACGAACACCCAAGCCAGACCGAAAAAATCAGCCGCGCACTGCTGGACCGCTTTAGCGCGGCGATGACCGCGCGAATCGATCCGCCGGACCGCGACACGAAAATCGCGATCATCAACCAGCGCGCCGCCGAAATGAAGCGCAGTCTGCCCCGGCCGGTGGTAGAGTACATCGCCGACGTCTGCGAGGGCAACATCCGCGAACTCGAAGGCGCAGTAATGAAACTGCTGGCCTTCAACGCGCTACACAAGAGCGCGCTGACGCTGGCGCTGGCGCGGACGGTGCTGCAGGAGGACCTGCGGCGGCGGCGCGAGAGGGTCTCGCTCGAAAAGGTGCTCGAGGCGGTCTGCGAAGTCTTCGGGATATCGGCGGCCGACCTGAAATCGAGCCGCAGGACGCGATCGATCGCGTTCCCCCGACAGGTGGCGATGTACCTGGCGCGAAAACTTACGACGGCCTCGCTAAAGGAGGTCGGACAATACTTCGGCAACAAGAGCCACGCTACGGCGTTGCACTCCGAGACGAAAATCCGCGCAATAGTCGAAAATGACCAGCCCACCGCCGATATCATCCTTCGGACCGAAGCGCGAATACTGCGGCGAGGAAGGGCATAACCATAACGAGCAAGAGGGGTTACACACACAGGGGAAACTCCGCCGGGACAGCGATTCCGGCGGAGATTTTCTTTTCATATATTTATTTTTCGTCTTGACTTCTCCCGCCCGTAGTGTATACTATATCTAGTATGCTCACCAAGCAATCAGTCAAACATGTTGTCGAGAAGCCTTTTCGCAACCATATAATGTATAGTCGGTTGCGACGAGAACACTACATGAGGGGTCATGTGGGCGACGAGAGAGGGTCGTCATGATAAAGCCAGCGCCCGATTCGGGGCAAACAAGATGGTCGAGCGATGGCGAATAGTGGAACCACCACCTATCATTCACAACATGCGCCAGGGGCGATGATTCTTTTTTGAATCACCGCCCCATTGTTTTTTTCGCGAGCCGGTCGTCTTTTCGGTTATTCGGCAGCCGCCTTTTCCGCGTTCTTGAGGGCTTGCCTGCGGATGGCATCCTTGAGCCAGTAGTTGAACCGCTGTATAAGAACGTTCTGGCGTAGCGTATCCGGATCCTCGTTCACCCAATCGTCATATTTGCTGCGGTGCGGCGACCAGATATCTTTCGGCCTCTGGCGCAAAACCCTCAGGCGGAACCGCACGCCTTCTTTGCCGTCCTCTTCGACCCGGTCGAGACGCACCTGCGCCTTAATTCTGTATTGCCGGGAGGTTCGCCAAAGGGTCTCGATCTCGCCGTCATCTTTGTCGGCGGTTTCCAATTCCCAGTCGGGCATTTTCGAGGTAATAATCGCCCAGGCCCGGTCATACTCGATAGGCACGTAATTTGGGGATTCAACCCATTTGTCCGAAAAAGGATTGAGCGCGTCAAGCACGCGGCAGCCAGCCACAAACACTAGCAGCCCGACCAGCGGCAATAGAAATTTTTTCACGATGCAGCCTCCGTCAAAGGTGTGCTCCCTTACGCGAAGCATTATACCGCGATCCGTCCCCGCGCGAAACAAAAAATCGCGCCGTCAGAACTCCGAATTGGCGCGCCGCGCCGAATCAAAACGCTTGCGCACTCCACGGCGGGCGCGCTGAGCATGGCGGGCATCGTCCGCAAACGGCTCGCATAAGAATAGCAAACCGCAAAACAAAAGACGGCGCACGGAGACGTGCGCCGTTTTCTTTGCCCCGCACCCGCAACTGGCCGACAACGACGACGGACTTGTGCTCGAGGCTTGCCCAAACAGCGCCAACTGGTATAATCAAGGCGATATCCTTCGACGAACATGACGGTAGCCGAATGCCTGATACCACATACCTGCTGAAAAACGGAAGCCTTTTGCGCGGCGAGGAGTTCGCACCGGGCGATTTGCTTATCCGCAACAATAGCATACAGGCTCTCGCCGACGAGATCGCGCCCATAAGCGGCGCGATCGTGGTGGACTGCCGCGGGATGAAAATCTGCCCCGGTTTTATCGACACCCACTGCCACGGCGCGCTCGGCAAAGACGTAACCGAAGGCGCGGATTCGGTCCTCGAGGTCGCCCGCTACAAGGCCACCCAGGGCACGACCGCCTTTGTGCCGACGGTACTGACCGGCCCTATAGAGATGATGCGCTGGGCGGCGCTGGAGATCAAGCGCACAATGGATTGCGAAAACCCCGACGGCGCCACAATCCTCGGCTCGCACCTCGAAGGCCCCTTCATAAACCCGAATTTTCGCGGCGCGCAGCCCGAGAATACCGCTCAACCGCCTAATCTCTACGAGACCCAGCAGTTTCTGGGCGATCTTGGCGAGACGCTCAGGATATTTACGCTTGCGCCGGAGATGCCTAACGCCGAACAGGTTGTCAAACTGCTGAGCAAGCGCGGCGTGCTGGTGGCCGCGGGCCACTCCGACTGCACCTACCAGCAGATGACCCGCGCGATCGGATGGGGCATACGGCACCTGACGCACACGTTTAACGCGATGCGCGGGATCCACCACCGCGAGCCCGGCATGATAGCCGCGGCGATCGACAGCGACGAGATGTGGTTCGGTTTCATAGCCGACCTGATACACGTGCACGAGTGGGTGCTTAAGTTTTTCATAAATGCCGTGGGTCTTAATCGCTGTGTCCTGGTAACCGACGCGATATGCGCCGCAGGCATGCCCGAAGGCGAGTACACGCTCGGCGGCCAGTACGTGGTAGTCAAGGGGCGCGCACCGCGGCTGATAAACGGCAGGCTCGCCGGCAGCATGCTGACGATGATCCAGGGCGTGCGAAATCTCGCCGAAAAGGCCGGTATCGGTCTGGCGGGTGCGATTAAGATGGCTTCGGAAAATCCGGCGAGAATGCTGGGCGTTTTCGATCGGAAAGGCTCGCTGGCGGAGGGCAAAGACGCCGACGCCTGCGTAATCGACGGGCGGTTCCGCGTCGCGTACACCTTCGTCAAGGGGCGGATGGTTTACGATCGCGAAAAAACCACTCAATAAAGAACGGGATAAAAAACATGAAAGATATCCAGGAATTTTTCGAAATGAGCGAAATCCTCGAAACCATCTCCGAGGGACTTCTGTTCACTCGTATGGACGGAGAGATCGTCAGCATAAACAAGGCCGGCGCCAAACTGCTGGGATACGGCGCGCCCGAAGAATTGGTCGGTAAAAACATCCGCAATCGCTATCGCAAAGAAGAGAGTTTCGACCAGTTTCTCACGCTAATCAAAAAGACCGGCGAGATTAACAACTATCTTATACTGGCGATTAAGCGCGACGGCCGACAGGCGTACCTCGAGGCTTACAGCCGCGTAAGACCCGACAGAGAGGGCAATCCCGCCGGAATATCCACTATATTCAAAGACGTCTCCGAGCGCGAACTGGGCAAGCGCGCACTGGAAAAAGCCGACAACCGCTACCGACGCCTGTTCAACGAAACAACCGAAGGCTACGTCCGTTTCAGCGAAACCAACAACATAATCTTCATCAATCCCGCGGGCGCGCGGATACTTGGCTACGATTCGCCGATCGACATCACGAGCCAGAAGGTGCTGGATGTGTGGGCGGACACCGAAAAGCGCGATGCGTATCTCGCCAAACTCCGGCTCGAAGGCCGTGTTATCAACGTGCCGATCGAAATTGTCAACAACAAAGGCCGGAAGAAGACGCTCCTCGTTTCCGAACACCTGGTAACCAGCAACGACGGCCAGATAATCGGCTCGGACGCACTGTTCCGCGACATAACCGTAGAAAGCGAACAAAGGCATGAAATCGAAAAGACCTTTCGCCTGCGTCGCAACATCCTGACGCAGCGCAACGACCCGGGGATCATTTTCGATCGGGACGGTAAAATCCTTTTCGTCAACCCGGGATTCAGCCGGTTCTTCGGATACACCTCGGAAGATGTGGTCGACAAATCGCTTTTCGACTTCATACCGCCCGAAGACCACGACCTCATCGACCCTGCGGAAATCTGCCGGCGGGCGATCGACGAAAACCTGACCACGATGGATTTTCGTTTCCGCAAAAACGACGGCTCGTTCGCGGCGTTGAAGTGGATGCTGATCCCCTCGCATTATCAGCCGGCCGACCGGCAGGAAGCGACGCTGGTGGCCAAACCGCCGCCCGAATAAGGCGGGGCTTCGCGTGCAAGCAAGCATTGACGCCGCCAGCGCGCCTCGCACATCATATTTTGGCCATACAAAAGAATTGCCCGGCTTCGCACACAGGCGAAAAACGGGCAATCAATCGTTTCGAGTACAGGTAGTTGCTTAATGCAGGCCCAACAGTCGGTGAATCACCTTCAGGAATGTCTTGGTGTCAGTCGGCATCAGGATCATCGCCTCATATCCAAGCGAGACAAATTTCGACCGCTTCTCAGCGCCCACCTGTCGGCGGACCTGTTTGTCGGTTTTGTTGCCTTTCAAACCCGACAGCGCCACAAAACTAACGGCATCGAGAGATTCGATCGAGCCAAACAGCCCGGCCGCTTCCTTGACGTTTACGTCAAACTCCTCGGTGTCTATCAGGACAACCTCGAGTTTTTGTGCGGCTATCAACAACCCGGCGCTCAAGGGGTCTCCGGTGGCCTGAACGATAAAACGCGTATCGTCGCTCAGAAAACCGCCCAACTCCTTGACGACTTTGGCCGACTTGCTGACGATCAGAACTTTGTACTTTTCGTCGGCAAAAAAGTCGGTCGGGATGTTGTGAGCCTTGATGAACTGAATCAGGTTCTCGCGAGTAACCCTGCGGGCCTTCGAGCCCGGGATACGGTAGCCATCGAGGCGTCCCGAATCAATCCACTTTGTAACGGTCTGAGTAGTAACGTTACAAATTTTAGCAACCTGGCCGGGAGTAAACACTTTTTTTCTACCCATTATGGCCCTCCGCCCAAAAAATAGATACAGACCCTTATCAATAAAACACGCTTGACCAGTTCGGCCTTTCCCGCGGGAAAGGCTTTCCTGTTCAACAACCTGTTACCAACAGGCAGTGATGGGGAGGGATATACAAACCACGTACCAAAATCCAGGTGCAGCCTAAAACTACTCAACAAAAGGCGATGTGCTTTCCCGCTTATTGCTTTTTTTGAAATAAGCGAGATTTTCCGCCTCCGGCTGGAATAACGATTCCCGCATTTATCAAATTAGTTGCGCCTCTGAAATTTTCGCTAATGCCTCAGGACAAAATGTACCGCGCGAAGAAAACTGCTCTACGAACAAATCAAAATCACCCTGTGATCCGGGCAGCGTCGCGGGGAACAGCACCCGCAATATCTCACGGCTACGCATTGAATACGAAACGCTGGGCTCGTCTTCGAGGTCCTCGAAACTCCGAAACCCAAACAGCAACTGCGTCAGCAGGTCTTCGGGCATCGCCAGCATACACGCCATCGTCGTCCCGCTTCGCATTCCACCTACCGAGACGTCCGGCCCGTCGATTTCGAGCGCTGCCAGGTCCCTGTCGGTGCGGAAGTATATGTTGCCGCGCCAGCGAGTAGTGCCGGCCTTTTGCAGCCGGTTTTCCAACTCCGGCGCCAGGCACGAGAGAAAACCGCTCAAGTCGAGTATCTTGACCATTTCTTCGTCTTTGGCAACATCCCTCGTTGGCCCGATCGCCGTCGCCCGACCGCCGAACTGCATGCAAACCCGGCTGAACGGGTGAAGCGGCGAAAACGGGAAGTACAGCGCCTCGGCCCCGACTTCCTGTGCCATGTCCGCGAACACGCGCAGATAAGTTTCCATCACCGCCGGACTGCTGCCTGCGAGTTCTGTTACGTAAACCTTGCCCCACCAGTCCGAGGTCTGGGTCTTGACCCGCGCGTATCCCAGCATCTCACCGCCTTCGCCTTCGATTACGATGATGTTCTCGTCGCGGATATCCTGATAACTTAACAGACGCGGCAGATAACGCAAGAATCTTTTGTGATACGACTGCATCGCCTCGCGGTCGGATTCGGCGAATTTGCGCACGGCGAAGTGTTTCTTGGCCTTGAGCGCGTGATCGGTCGGGATCGTGGCCATCGAGTGGTAGAAGCAGGGCACAAAACCCGCCCTGGAATACAAAAAGAGATTGCCGTGTACCACGACGTAGGGAATGTCGGCCCGCGCGAGATATTTTTCGGCAAGAGCCATCAGGTTGTCGAAATACTCCGTGATGCCTTTTTCGAAGAACTGATTTTCGCAGTTGTCCGGCCGCAGCATTCCGCCCACACGCGCGGCGGACACCGAGGTGCCGCCTACGTAAACCGTTTGCGGGCTGAATTCGATGCTGCTGACCTGTTGCTCACCGTCCATCAGCGCCATCAACAGCGTTTCGCCCTGCGTGCTGACGTTGAGTTGGTATTTGGAGTTTTCGACGCGCATCTCCGCCCTCAATAATCAAATTACTGCCATTACTATTTTATTTATTCGCTCACACATCATTTTATCGGGACTTTGCGTAAGGTCAATTAAAATCTCACATAAAGAACACCCGCTACGTTTGCGCCGCAAAAGCCCGAATGCACACAAACGCAAAAACCCGGCTCCGCGACAACTGCCGCAGAACCAAAATTTTCGCTCATTGTGCCGCCGGTAAGATTATTCCCATCGGCGGATTAGGTGGTTTGCTCGCTTTCGCGGCAAGACCTTACGTAATCCACAAGCATCTCGAACTGGCGCGCGAAGGCCTGCTCGTTGACGGCCGTGGGCGATTTGAAAAAACACGCCAGATGCCGCTGCGGCCCCGACAGGCCCGCGCGCTGCGCATGGTCGAGCAGGCGCGCCAGGTCCACCACCAGCGGCGCGGCCAGCGCGCTGTCGCAGCCCTGCCAGATAAACTGCATTATCATCTTCGTATCGAGAAACCCGTTGAAGTGGATCAGGTCCCAGGCCGTCTTCCAGTCGTCGAGCGACTTCACGTAGTCGATGCGCACCTGCGAGTCGACCGAATCATCGCCGAGGATGTTGGTCAGAACATCGCTCTTGTTGCGCAGTTTCTCGCGGGCGCTTTCCGGGTTGGCCAACACCTCGCCGTCGCGATTGCCCAGAATGTTGTGGCTGATCCACGACATGACCTTGAGGTTGCGCGCGGCGAACATCGGCGCAAGTACGGTCTTGACCAGCGTCTCGCCGGTCTTGCCGTCTTTGCCCATGTGCGCAACGCCGCGCTCGCGGGCGAGTTGAGCGATCGCCGGGATTTCTTCGCTGATCGACGCGGCGAAGTTCATGTACGGGCAGCCCGCGTCGATGGCGGCGTAGGCGTAGACAATGCCCGAAGAAAATTTCTCTTTGTCGTCGTTGCTCATGCACGCCGCCAGCGCCCCGATGTCGTTGTGCTCGGGCATGCGGCGCGAAAACGCCTCGGCGGACGAAAGGTTAACCACTACTACCTCGTCGAGATCGTTCGCCTGTTTGAACGCGGCAAGAACACGCTGTATCCCGGCGACGATGGTCGCCAGCGGCGCGTCGTTGCGCAGTATCGA
>JAUWEX010000244.1 GCA_030607235.1 Planctomycetota bacterium
GCGCGATCTTCTGTCTGCGCGGCGTCGGCGTCACCATCTACACCCACGCCCTCTACAACGTACTGCTGGTGCTGAAGGGAGTCTCATGACCGCGAAACGAAAATTTATCCTCGGCGTTACCGGCGCAAGCGGCGCGGCCTACGCCCTGCGCACGCTCGAAGCGCTGGCGCGCGCCGGATGCGAAATACACCTCTGCGTCTCCGAGCCGGGCCGTCGCGTCGTCGAGATGGAAACCGGCCTGCAACTCGCGCCCGACCTCTCCGACCTCGCCGAACTGATCGACGCGCCGACCGAAAATATCCGCCACGTCGCGCTCGACGACTTCGCCTCCGCCGTTTGCAGCGGCAGCGCGCGCTTCGACGGCATGGCCGTGGTGCCCTGCTCGATGCGCACCCTCGGCGCGATAGCCTGCGGCCACGGCGACAACGCCCTGCACCGCGCCGCCGACGTTACGCTAAAGGAACGCAGGCCGCTGGTGCTCGTCCCGCGCGAAACGCCGCTCAGCGCGATCCACCTGCGCAACATGCTCGAACTCGCCCGCGCCGGCGCGACCGTCCTGCCCGCCTGCCCGGGCTTCTACCACAAGCCCCAAAGCGTCGCCGACCTCGTCGACTTCGTCGTCGCGCGCGTCCTCGACGCGCTGGGCGTGGAAAACGAACTCGTCAAGCGATGGCCGGAAAAATGAGCCGCACCGCCGCAACCCTCAAAATGTTCCTCCGCGACATCAAGCCCGCCCACACCGTCTTCGCGCTGCCCTTCGTCGTCGCCTCGACCGTCGCGGCGCTCCGCCAAAACGGACTGCTCGACGGCGAAATCGACGCCGGACTTATCGCGTGGAAATCGGTCTGGATACTCGCGGCGACCTTCGCCGCGCGCACCGTGGCGATGGGCTTTAACCGCATCGCCGACGCGAAACTCGACGCGCTCAACCCGCGCACCGCCTTGCGGCCGCTTCCCGCGGGAGACGCCCGGCGGAGCGACTACGTGACCTACGTCGGCGTGGCGGCGGCGCTGTTCGTGCTGAGCGCCGGGATGCTCAACGGCCTCGCGCTGCTCCTCTCGCCCGCGGTACTCGCCGTTGTGTGCGGCTATTCGCTGACCAAGCGCTTCACGCCCCTGACCCAGCCGCTGCTGGGACTGAGCCTGGCGCTGGGGCCGCTGGGCGCGTGGATCGCGGTTAGCGGTTCACTGCCGCTTGCGGCAACTCCGCTGCTGCTGGGCGCGGCGGTATTTTTCTGGGTGGTCGGATTCGATTTGATTTACGCCTGCCAGGACCTCGCGGCCGACGCGCGCTCGCCGGTGCGCTCCTTCCCGAAACGATACGGCGTTCGCGCCGCGCTTCTCGTCAGCGCGCTCTGCCACGCCGCGATGATCGGATTTCTCGTGGCGTTGTGGCTGGGGCCGCTCGGCGGCGGGGCGATCTTCGGGATAGGTCTCGGCGCGGCGACGGCGCTGGTGGCAATAGAGCACGCGATCGTCAGGCCCGGGGATTTGCGGCGAATCGGAACGGCGTTTTTTCACCTGAACGCGCTGGTGAGCGCAGCGATAGCGGCGGCCCTCATCGCACACACCCTCTGAGAGGGACACATCCCTTCGCGAGCACCCGCTCTTGAGACGTAACCGCATATTCCAAAGATTGTTATCGCAGGGTTTTCAGAAAGCCTGAAGGGATGTGTCCCTCTCGGCGAGGTCAGGCGCCGTCGTAGATTTCTTCGATACGGCGCACGGCCGCGTCGAACGAACTCTCGTCCGATTCGATCACGCCGGGCACGACGCGGATTTTTCCCGCCTTGACGCCGACTTCCGAGCGCAGGTTTTCGGCGACGGCCTCGCTCTCGGCGATCACGGCGTCGCACCACCGCACGGTTACCCGGTCGACGAGCATCCGAATCTTGCTGAATTTTGTCCCGATGCTGTGTTCGGATGCCACGACGCGCGGCACGCACTCGTGGTGGGCGGCGTAGCGCCCCCAGGCGTTGGCGGTGAACAGGTAGGTGTGAATCACATCGACGCGGAGTTCGCGGATCTTCAGCCGCAGCAACGAGAGCATCCCGAAATCCAGCGTGCGACGCATGTGCAGCGCGAATACCGGCACGCCCGCCGCCTTGAGGCCCGCGGCGAGGTCGCCCTCTTTGCGCAGACAGCAGACGCACGGCTCGTACCGGCTGCGGTCGAGCCGCTTCGCGATGCGCGCAACGACGGCCTGCGGGGTGCCGCTGTCGAGTTGCTCAACTATGTACAGGACTTTCTTTTTGCTCACGGCTGATTTTTCCTGACTCGCTATCGAACAATTCTAGCAAAGCAGCCGTGGTTTTAGCAACACTGAAATTTTTTTCGACGTGCGCCCGCGCCCGCTCGACCATCGTCAGCCGGTCGAAAACCGGCGAGAGAAGCCTCTCCACGGCGTCGGCGATTTCAGCCCCGTCGCCGGGCCGCACCAAAAATCCGGTCTCACCGTCGACGACGAATTCCGGTATGCCCGACACGCCGCTCGCGACCACCGGCAGCCCCAGCGCCATCGCCTCGGAAATCACGCCGGGCGCCGAGTCGCGGTCTCCGTTGCGGGCGACGATGCACGGCGCCACGAGACAGTCCGCGCGGCGCATCTCGCGTTTGACGCGCGCGTGGGTGGCCTCGCCCGCCAGCCGCACGTCGTCCTCAATCTCGTAGGCGGCGGCGAGTTTTTGCAGGTCGCGCCGCAGCGGGCCTTCGCCGATTATCTTGAGGCGCGGCGCGTAGCCGCGTTCCTTCAATTGCCGGATCGCGTCGAGCAGAAACGGATAGCCCTTGGTCTCGACCAGCCGCCCGACCGCCAGAATCCTGAACTCGCCGGGTTCTCCGGCCGGTTCGACGCGTGGCTCGAAATCGTAGCGCGACGGATCCAGCCCCTCGTAATTCAGGTGAATCGCGGCGCGCTCGCGGCGCGGCACACGGCCCGAAAGATAGCGCACATTGTAGGCGGTGGAGGCGACGACGAATTTCGCCGAGCGCAGTTTCTGTGCCAGCGACGGATTTGCGGCAAAGATGTCGGAGTCGCGCGCGGCCAGCGACCAGCCCGCGCCGGTCAGCCGCGCGACAACCATG
>JAUWEX010000372.1 GCA_030607235.1 Planctomycetota bacterium
GAGGTCATCATCGAAGACATGCGGGTCCCCAAGGACTCGGTGCTCGGCAAGGTCAACCGCGGTTTCCGCGTGGCGATCACGACTATCGACGCGGCCCGCGCGGGCGTAGCGGCGCAGTGCGTCGGCATCTGCCAGAGGGCGCTGGAAGAATCGATCGTCTACGCCAAACAGCGCTCGCAGTTCGGCCAGCACATTAGCGGCTTCCAACTGGTGCAGGAACTGATCGCGGACATGACCGTGATGACCGAGTCCGCCAGGCTCCTCACGCTCAAGGCGGCCTGGCTCAAGGACCAGGGCAAGCCCTGCGGCCAGGCCAGCGCGATGGCCAAACTCTACGCCAGCGAAGCGGCCACCAAGTGCGCTCACATGGCCACGCAGGTTCACGGCGGCTACGGCTTCATCCGCGACTACCCGGTCGAGCGGCTCTACCGCGACGCGCGCGTAATGGAACTCTACGAAGGCACCAGCCAGATTCAGCGCATCTCGATCGCGCTGGATATGCTCAAGAAGTAATCGCGCGACAAGACAAAACAGGCCCCGGAGAAAATCCGGGGTCTTTTTTTTGCATGATTTTTCGCCGACGCACAGTCGAAATCCCCGCCCGGCGCCGATATGACAAAAAACGTTACGTGGGCGCAAATTCGGGCTGTTTTCTGACAAAACGGGAACGTATTATCTTCATGCCAAAAACACCGCACAGAAACAAGGCCACAACACCAGGCCACATAAGGTGTTAAAAAACAAAGTGCGTAAGTGGGTTGCGGCATGGATATTGCGAGTTATGTTGCGAATAGTCAATCCTCAAGTCCAGCCATCCAGCGCCGTACCCTATTATCGCATCAATTGGAAAAAACAATCAGGAAAACCCAGAGGCGTCATGAAGATCAATGCACTGACAATCCTCCTTCCGGCACTGGCCGTGATAGTGGCAAACGCGGCGATGGCCGACGTTATCGCCGAGGAGTCGTTTGACTATTCCACATACGGAAACTTCTCGTCCTCCCTGGACGGGCAGGGCGGCCGGGAGAACGGCTGGAAAGATGCATGGAGCGGAGACGAGTGGTTCTTCGACGTGGCCGACCCCACACACGGCGACAACCCCAACGATTTGCGTGAGGTATCCATGCAAGTCGGCGACATCGACGGCGGCAACCGGCTCGCCCTTCTGTCGGGCGATCAATACGGCGATCACTACGACATGACCCGTAAGTTGAACTCGAGTGTGCAGGACGACAACGTTTACATCCGCTTCCTGTTCCGATGGGACTGGGGCGAGATGAGCGACGGCGACATGGCGTATTTCTCCTTCGCCAGAAAAGGTGACGATTTCAGCGTCGGCCTGAACGTCAACGGCGACGGCGAGAAAGACTTCTTCATCCAACTCGGCGACGAGACGGCCTACGTCGATCTGGACCTCGCCGACGACCCCTACGCCGACTATGCCTTCGAGATTCACCTCTCCAAAGACGGAAGCGGTGATTATTCGGACGTATCGCTGGAGATGTTCAAAGGCGAAGACGCCGCGTTCGTCGGTTCGGCCGAACTCAGCGGCGTCGACAGCGGGCTAAGCAAAATCGACAAGGTTCGCATGGAAACGGAGAACCTTCTTTACGATAGCGGCGGCGGCAACTCGGACTATGTCTTTATGGACGAACTCGTCATCGCCGATTCATACTCCGACATAACGGTCGGCGGGAATTACGGAGACGCAGGCGTAGTATCCGAGCCGACCAGCACCATGCTGATTTTGGCGGCAGGCGCAACACTGTTCTTAACCACGAAACTCCTGCGCAGGAAGGCAGGATCGGACGCGGATCAGGATTAACCAACATTTTAACCCCGGCCGGGCGGTTGGTGACGCCCGGCTTTTTTTGTGCCCGCATCACTCGCCTCATCGGCGGTAAGGGAAGGGGCGGTTGAATAATT
>JAUWEX010000152.1 GCA_030607235.1 Planctomycetota bacterium
ACTGCTGGCGAATGCCGCCGGCGCAGGAGCCGGTCGCGCCGCAGGCCAGTGTGTCGCGTTCCACAAGCACGACGTCTTTGACGCCAAGACATGCAAGATTGTAAGCGACAGCCGTGCCTATCACGCCGCCACCGATGATTACGACTTCAGCGTTTTTCTTCACGTTCGACTCTTGATAGTAAATCGAGGTTAAGCGGCTTCATCGGTCCGCGCGCCGTCTGCGGCGCGAACGACTCGACGGGCCGTCCAAGTTTGTCGGCAAGCATCCTGATAATGAGCCTCTGGCACGTCTTGCCCTGGCAAGGCCCCATGCCAGTGCGCAGTTGTCGTTTGATCTCGTCGAAACTCTCCGCGCCCGCGTCGATGACCTCCTCTATCTGCCTGCGGGTGATGTCTTCGCAAACGCAAATCACCGTATCGCCGTCGTCATATTCCGCCTGGGGCGATTTCGCGGCGGTTGCGCCGTCGGGTTCGGCGTCGATCCTGAAATGCCGCACCCTCTCGCCGTATTCCCTGTCGACGACGAGCGAGACGATGGACGTGCGGTCGAATTTCGGGCTGCTCATCACGCGGCTGACCTTTGCGCGGCACACGACGCCGCCTTCGCGATCCATCGCGTCGACCTCCATGCCTTTTTCGGGCAGGGGAAGCAGTTCGTAGGGCAGCGAAATCTCGACCTGCGTATCGGAATAGTCGACGTCGATCATGAACAGCGCCAGCCCCGGGCAGCACGTCAGGCAAAGCCCGCACGCATTGCATTTTTCGGGGTCGATCTTCGGGTAATTCACGATGTCGCCGCCGACCGTTATCGCACCGCGCGGGCAGATGTCTTCGCAGGGATTGCACGGGATGTTTTGCTCGCATTCGATTACGACGCGACAGCCTTTATCGAACAGCGGCTCGAATTCAACCGGAGGCACTTCGATCGGCGGCTCCTCGCCCGGAGTATCTCCGGCCAGAATCGCCTTGCCGGTGCGCGCCATTTCGCCGAACGGCCCGCGGCGGAGTTGGCGAAGTTGCTCGCGCAGGTACGCCATGCGCTCTTCGTAGTCAGCCTCTTCTATTTTTATACGCGAAAGCGATCTCGCCGCGTTAAGCCCCACGATGCGGCCTTCGATCATCGCGCTGCTTGCCTCTTCGATGCCCGAGGCGTCCCCGGCCACAAAGATATCCTCGCGGGACGTTCGCAGATTTTCGTCGTGAACGGCGACGTAACCGCCCAGTTCCGCTACGTACCGCATTTCGCACCCGGCGTTCCAGAGCAGTTCCGACAGCGGCGTCAGGCCGACCGCCAGGCATATCGTGTCGACCGCGAATTCGCGCGCGGTGCCGGGGATCGTTTGGAATTTTTCGTCGAGCTTGACGACCACTGCGCCTTCGACTTCCTTCTCGCCCCAAACGTGTTTCACGGTGTGGTTAAGCAGGATCGGGATGCCCATGCGACGGACCTTGCTGGCGTGAACGTAGTATCCGCCCACCCTGCCAGTCGCCTCGACGATCGCCGCAACGTCGATGCCGGCCTGTCGCAGTTGGTAGGCCACGATCAAACCGATGTTGCCCGCGCCGACCATCAGCACCCGCTTGCCGGGTTTTACGCCGTCCACGTTCATCAGGGTCTGGACCGCGCCCGCGCCGTAGACTCCGGGAAGGTCGCCGTTGGGGAAGGGCAACGCGTTTTCAAACGCGCCCGTCGCCGCGACGATGCGCTGCGGCCTGATTTTTATCCACTCGTCGTCGGTCGCAACCGTTACCGTTCCGTCGTCGTAGATCGCGGTCGCCGTCGCGCCGGTCAAGACCTCCACGCCGTTTTCATCGAGCGCTTCGATGAGCGTGTCGGCAATGTCGATCCCGCGAACGCCCGCGTAGTGTTCGCGCGAGCCGAAAAAGGAGTGCGTCTGCTTTACGAGTTGGCCGCCGAGTTTGTGCTTGTCGTCGACGATCAGTACCTTTGCGCCCCGGCCCGCGGCTTCTATTGCAGCGCACATTCCCGCCGGGCCGCCGCCGATTACGAGAAATTCAACTTCTTTCACGAACCGCTCCTCTGCCATGTTGCCTTTCGATTTTCATGTTTCCTTTCAGCGGTATTACGCAGACTTTGGTGTTGGGGACGCCGTCCACGACCATTGAGCAGTTTGCGCAGCGGCCGATAGCACAGAAAAATCCGCGCGGGTGTTGCAATTTAATACTCTCGCGGAAGTCCCGCACGCCGTTGGCGGTGAGCGCGGCGGCGATCGTTTCGCCTTCGTACCCGGTCATCTCGCGCCCGTCGAAGGTGAATTTCACTTCGCGGCCCCGCTCAAATTTGAGTATCGGGTGTTGGTGTATACGGTTCATATCAGGTTTCCGAAATCGCTGCGGATCAAAGGTTGTTTTCCACGATCATTTTTTCGCTGAACGGTTCTATTTTCAGATACTCCGGCTCGCCGGGCGGAAGGGCCGCCTGCGGAGCCAGGCCGATCAGTTCGGAATTTCGTATCTTCACACCCGCCGCAGCGGCTTCCTTTTTTATTGCGTCGAAGACGGTGCGGATAGGTGTGATCTTGTAATTCGTCAGGTTCATCGAGACCTGCACGATCCCCGACTCCGCGATTTCAAAGCCCATCGCCTTGACCTTGGGCAGGCCGCCTCTGGCCTCGCGGATTTTGTTGGCGATGTCCCTGGCCAGTTGCAGGTCGTTCGATTCGAGATTGACGTTGTACGCGATTAGAAATTCGCGCGCGCCGATCGCGGTGGCTCCGGCGGTCGGGTGGATTTTTTCTGGACCGAAATCGGGTTTGCGGTCCGGGTCGGCGCCGATGGCGTCGCGCAGGCCTTCGAACTGGCCCTTGCGCACTTTCGCCAAGTTCCGGCGCTCTGGTCGCGTCGCAGCTTCTTCGTAGAGAAACACGGGAATACCCAACTCGCTTCCGACGCGCTCGCCGAGTTTGCGCGCGATCCGAACGCACTCGGCCATCTCCACGCCGTGCACCGGCACAAACGGCACGACATCCGTCGCGCCCATGCGGGGGTGCTCGCCTTTGTGTTTTGTCAGATCTATCAGTTCGGCTGCCTTTGCGATACCGGCAAATGCGGCGTCCGCGACGACTTCGGGTGATCCGACAAAGGTTACGACGCTGCGGTTATGATCGGCGTCGCCGCCGCATTGCAACATCGTAACGCCGCTCACCGACAATATCGCGCCGGCAATTGCGTCAATCACGTCCTGCCGGCGGCCTTCGCTGAAATTGGGCACACACTCGACAACTCTGTCCACTATTCGCTCCTGTATTCGACTTTGCCTTTGATAATCGTCGTCTCCACGAGGTTGACGCCGAAGTGATAACCCACGTGCCGGTAGTCGGGCATGTTCCAGACAACCATATCCGCGCGTTTGCCGGGGGCCAGCGAGCCGATCTCGCCCTCGCGGGCGATTGCGCGCGACGCGTTGATCGTGCACGCCGCCAGGCACTCGGCCGCGGTCATCTTCAGATAAACACACGTTATCGCCATCACTATCTGAAGCGATTCTGTGTAGCATGTTCCCGGGTTGAAATCCGTCGCCAGCGCCACCGGCAGCCCGGCGTCAAGCATCCTGCGCGCTCGCGCGAACTTGTGCGAGCCGAGGCTGAACGTCGTCCCCGGCAGCAGCACCGGCACGACTCCGGCCTCCGCCATAGCGCTTATGCCTTCGTCGGAGGCCGCCACGAGGTGATCCGCCGAAACCGCGCGGAGTTCAGCGGCAAGTTCCGCGCCGCCGATAGGCTCCAATTCGTCGGCGTGCATCTTGAGAAGGAATCCCTGCTCGGCCGCGCTCGTCAGAATCCGGCGCGACTGCTCGATCCCGTAGACGTGTTCTTCGCAGAAAATGTCGCAGAATTCGGCCAGCGACCTGCGCCTGACCTCGGGCATCATTTCCTTTTGCAGGATTTCGATGTAGGCCTCAGGATCGCCGCGGTATTCTTCGGGAATCTCGTGCGCGCCGAGAAAGGTAGGAATTATATCGACGGAATGCGCCTTGTCCAGTTCGGAAACGACTTCGAGCGTTTTTATTTCGTCGGCGGTGGTCAGGCCGTAGCCGCTCTTTATTTCAACGGTGGTCGTGCCGTGGGCCATCGCGCTGTCGAGCAGGGGCAGCGAGCGCTCGAAGAGTTCCTGCTTCGAAGCGCGTCGCATTTTGCGCACGGAGGTGTGGATCCCGCCGCCCTTCAGGGTGATTTCCTTGTAGGATAGGCCGCGGTTGCGCATCTCGTATTCTTTCTCGCGCGTCGCGGGGAAAACCAGGTGCGTGTGCGGGTCGACCAGTCCGGGCGTAACCACGCGCCCGGCCGCGTCGATCGCATGAGGCGCGTCGTACTTCGCCGCGATGTCCTTTGCAGGGCCGCATTCCAGCACGCGCCCATCAGAGACCGCAACCGAGCCGTTTTCGATGATCCCCAAGCGCCACTCGCCTGTGCCATCGTCCGTTTCGGCCTCC
>JAUWEX010000357.1 GCA_030607235.1 Planctomycetota bacterium
TCGATTCGCTCGAGGACGGGCAGGTAACCGTCCGCGAACGCGATTCGCTGCGGCAGGTGCGACTGCCTATCAACAACCTGATGGAGTTTCTCGGCGAGTTGTTCGCGAAGAAAAATTGGGATGACGTTTCCAGCGGCATGAAGCAAATCGACAGATCGTAACGCAATTTTTGGAGAGGTAGTGTTGTGATTTGTATCCCCATTATCGGACCCGACAACAAATCGGCCCTGGAACAGGTTGCCTGGGCGCAGACTCTGGCGGATTTCGTGGAATTGCGGCTCGACATGATCGAGGGCGCCGACGGTCACGCATTGATAAAAGCGAGCGAGAAGCCGGTAATCGCCACGTGCCGACCGATTTCGTGCGGCGGCAGATACGTAGGCGACGAGGAGGAGCGGCTGGCGTTGTTGCGCCGGGCCGCACACGCGGGGGCGTTTTACGTTGATGTGGAACTCCCTTCGGCGGCGCAGATCGGCGATATCGGCCAGGCACGACTGATAGTCAGCCATCACGACTTCGAGCGCACCCCTGACAACCTGCCGCAGATTTACAGCAGGATAGCGGAGTTCGAGCCGGATGTTATCAAGATCGTTACCTACGCAAACGGCGTTTCAGACAATCTCAAAGTTTTCGACCTGCTCAAAAACGCCCGGATGACTACTACGGCGTTTTGCATGGGACACAAGGGGACCTTCAGCCGGATACTCGGTCGGAAATTCGGCAGCGCGTTTACTTACGCCGCTCTGCACTCCGACGAAATCACGGCGGACGGGCAGATAACCGCCCGCGAAATCCGCGACTTCTACAACTACGAATCCATCGGGCCCGAGACCAAAGTTTACGGCGTGGTCGGCGAGGACCTGTCGATGAGCCTCTCGCATGTCTATCACAATCTCGCGTTCGGGAAGGCCGAAACACCGGCGGTTTACGTAAAATTTCCCGTCGCCGACATTCGCGACTTCCTCGAAAAATTCCGGCACATATTCGACGGCCTCAGCGTAACGCGGCCCCACAAGGAAACGATTATGCCGCTTCTGGACGAAACGAGCGCGGTCGCCAAGCGCATCGGCTCGGTCAATACCGTTTCCAAAATCGAAGGCCGTCTTGTAGGGGACAATTTCGACCATGCCGGCGCTGTTAAGGCACTCGGCAATGCGACCAAAGTATCCGGCAAGACCGCGACCATCATCGGAGCCGGAGGAACCGCCCGGGCGCTGGCATACGGGATGAAGGGGCTGGGCGCGAATATCGTGATAGTCGACCGGACGCTGTCGCGGGCCGAGAAACTGGCGAAGGACGTGGAAGGGGTGGTGAAGAACTTCGATTTTCTCCATTCGCACAATTATCAAATTCTCGCAAACGCGACGCCGGTCGGTTCCGACCCCTTCGGCGAAGAGACGCTGGTGCCCGCTCTGTGCCTGCGCAAAGACCTGTTGGTTTTCGACGTGGTCTATCCGCACAAGACGCGCCTGCTGCGCGACGCCGAGAGCGCCGGATGCCGCACTGTCAGCGGTATGGATATGTTCGTGAATCAGGCCTACGAGCAGATGAAAATCTGGGTTCCGCCGGAAGCGCGGCGGGAAATCACCCGCGAATCTCTGGAGCGTGATTTCTACAAAATGATTGGAAGCGAAAAAGCAATATGATAATTGCACTAATAGGATTTCGTTGCACGGGAAAATCGACGACTGGCAAAATACTGGCCGAAAAACTGGATATCAGGCATATCGACCTCGACAAATATATCGAAAAGGAAAACGGCAAATCGGTTAACGATATCCTGCGCTACCGGGGCGAAAACGTCTTCCGGGATTATGAGACCGCCGCACTGAAGAGTGCGCTCAAGCACGATAATTCCGTCATTGCGTGCGGCGGCGGAGTCGTGATGCGCGAGGAGAACATCAAGTTGCTGCGCCAGAACGTCACGGTAATCTGGCTCGAGGCCTCCGCAAGAACGATCGCCGAGCGAATGCGAAAGGACGCGAATAACGGATTCAAGCGACCCTCGCTGACGGGCATGGGGGCTGTGATGGAAATAACGA
>JAUWEX010000067.1 GCA_030607235.1 Planctomycetota bacterium
GGTCTCCGTGCCGTCTTCGGCGCGCCAACCGGCCACCCCGAAAGTTGCGGTGATGCGCGCGGTTAGCCCCGCGTGGTCGTAATAAAAATCGGCGATCGCGTTGCGGATGCGCTCGGCCAGCAACACCGCGTCGTGCGTGCCGGTGTTGGGCATGACTATCGCGAACTCCTCGCCGCCGTAACGCGCCATCGTATCGACCTTGCGGCACTGCGCCTTGAGGATGCGCGCGACCTCTTCGAGCACGTAGTCGCCGAACTGGTGGCCGTAAGTATCGTTGACGTTTTTGAAGTAGTCGAGGTCGACCATCATGCACGAAAGCGACGTGCCGTAGCGCTCCGCCCGCACCTGCTCCTCTTCGAGCCGCTGGAAAAACAGTCGCCGGTTCGCCAGGCCCGTCAGCGGGTCGGTTACCGCCATCTCCCGCAGTCGCTTGTTCGCCGCGAGGATGCGCTGCGATTTGCTGCGGAGTTTTTCTTCGAGTTGCCGTGTCTTGACAAGGCGTTTGCTTTCCCAGACGCCGAAGGAGGCGCACGCCAGAAATGTCAGCAAGATCGTCGCCCCGACCTCAGGCCGCAACAGGTTGCCGGCGATTTCGGAAAGGGTCTGCGTGCTCAAAAGTTCGGTGTTTATCGACTCCTCCGACCAGGCGTTCCCGAAGAGCAGCCTCGAGACCACCTTGACCAGCGCCTCGATGTTGTCCTGCGCCGCGAAGAACGAGATGCAGATCAGCCCCAGCACCAGGCTCTTGACGATCGAGCCGGCCATGATGCCGGAATAGTTGCTGCGGGAAGTTGTCACCAGGCTTCCTCCGTGATTTTTTTGCCGTTTTGGTTTAACTTTAGTTTTAACTGAGTGTTGAGAAGTGAATTTGCGGATTTGGCATAATGATCTGCTTGCGCGAATGCTCGCTCACTGTTTTATCAAGCAAGTGTTGTGCCGAAGGCCACCTCTTGAGTTAACCACTTGACTTAAAAGATGTTATCTCAAAAAAGGCGGATTTGAGGGGAGTTTTTCCCAAAAATACGGGAAAAGCCGCGGTGTTTTGCGTTAACCGCGGCCTTGGTATGTTGTTGTGATTTTTCAGGCGGCTCGGATTCGCCCCCTGACGCCCATTTGCGAGCAAAAAAATGTCATACTACTGTCACATTTTTTCCATCGGCGAAATTCCCAGTATTTTCAGCCCCTTGCCGAGCACGCGCCTGACGCAGTCCACCATCAGAACCCGCGCCTTTGTCCGCGCCGGATTTGCTGGATCGACGACCTTGTGGCGCGAAATATCGGTGTAGTACTTGTTGAACGCACCCGCCAGCGCGACGAGGTACGAGCACAGGACCGACGGCTCGCAGGCTTCCGCCGTCCGCAACAGTATTCGCGGCAGGTCCGCCGCGAGGCGCGCGATCGCGAACTCCTCGGGGTCGTCGAGCAGCGCGAAATCCACCTCGCGCTCGACTGCTCCGCCGTATTTTCCCAAAATGCTGCACAGCCGCGCGTGGGAATACTGGAGATACGGCCCCGACTCGCCCTTGAAATTCAGCACCGTCTCCCAGTCGAACACCACATCCTTGATGCGGCCGTTTTTCAGGTCCCCGAACACGATCGCGCCGATGCCGATTGCCTCAGCGGCCTGTTTTTTGTCGCCGGGGAAACCGTTGGGATAGTTCTCGTCGATCACCCTTTCCGCGCGCGCCACCGCATCGTCGATGATGTCCTCGAGGATCACCTTGAAGCCCGAGCGCGTGCCCGCTTTGGCGCGAACCTGCACACCGTCCACCTCGCGCGTATCGAGGTAAAGCCCGTGCGCGACGTGTTCGAGGTTTTTCGCCCACCCGTGCCCCAATTTTTCCAGCGCCTCTATCAATTGGCGGAAGTACAGTTTCTGCTCGGCTCCCACCACGTAGAGCATCTTGTCGAAACCGAAATTCTCGTGCCGCCAGATCGCCGCGGCGATGTCGCGCGTGTGGTAGCCGGTCGCGCCGTCGCTCTTGCGCAGGATCACCGGCGGGATGTCCTCGTCGTCCATCTTGATGACGATCGCACCCTGGCTTTCGACTGCGACCCCGTCGGCTTGGGCCTTTCGGATGATCTCGTCGGTGAACCGGAAATAAAACGACTCACCGAGGTAGTGGTCGAACTCGATGCCGAGACGCAAGTAGACCCGCTTGAAGTCCTTGATGCTCAGATCGCAGAAAAGCCGCCACAACTCGTGCGCCTCTTCGTCGCCGTCCTCCAGTTTCCTCAGCCACCCCCGCGCCGTCTCGCGTAGCGACTCGTCCTCGGCCATCCGCCGGTTGTAGTCCACGTACAACTGCGTCAGGTACTTCAGCGGCTCATGGTCGAGTGCCTCGCGATCGCCCTTTTCCTTGAACGCGGCGATGACCACGCCGAACTGCGTCCCCCAGTCGCCGAGGTGGTTGACGCTGACGACTTTGTAGCCAAGCGCGCGGAAAATGTTGTATAGCGCGTGCCCCAGCACCGTCGTGCGCAGGTGAAACACGCGGAACTCCTTGGCGATGTTGGGCGAGGAATAGTCGATGACGACCGTCTTGCCGCGCCCGTGGTCGGTTGCGCCGAAATCCTTGCTGTCGTCGGAAATTTCGCTGAAGCACTGCCGCACGAAGGCGGTGCGGTTGACGAAGAAGTTCAGGTACGCGCCCTGCGTCTCGACGCGGACTATCAGTTCCGACGGGGCGATCTTTTCGGCGATTTCGGCGGCGATGGCGGCGGGATTTTTCCTCAGCCGCTTCGCCAGCGTAAAACACGGCAGCGCGTAATCGCCCATGTCCTCTTTGGGCGGCGTTACCAGCAGCGCCTCGGCCTCGGCCGCTTCGATCAGGCCCGTATCGGCCACGGATTTTACTATTTCGCTGGTGAAATTGAGCATCGTTGCATCTTCCTGTTCTTGTAGTAGATAATCTCGTTTATCTCGCACCGCCGGACGATTTCCAGCGCCTTTTTCACGTGCGCCCCCAGCCCGTCCGCCTTAGGCGGATTGCCCTGCGCCGAGTGCGCGTCGCTGCACACCGAAATCCGGTCGCAGCCGGCCCGCACCAACTCCCGCAGAAACCGCTCGTCGGGATAAGTCGTGTTCGGCGGGTTGTTGAAGCCCGACGCGTTGATCTCCACCGCCGCGCCGCTCTTCACGACCGCCTCGGCGATCCGCGCGAAGCGCCGCTCGAAGCGCCCCGTTTCGATTCCGGCCAGAAACCGCGTCGCATAGCGGTGAACTATTCCGATGTGGCCGAGCACGTCGAACAGACCGCACTCCGCCAACTCCACGATGCGCTCGAGGTAGTCCTCGTAAACCGCCGTGGGATCGTTGCGCGCGAAGATAGCGGGCGTACCCTTTTTGGACGAGATGTCGCCGCCGAAATTTTCGAGATAGTGCACGCTGCCGATGACCACATCGTAGTCCCGGCCTTCCAGCGCCTCGACGATGCGGTCCGTTATCGATTTCTGGTACGTGATCTCCACGCCGAACAGCAGCGTAAGTCGCTCGCCGTATTTTTTTTCGGCCTCGTCGAACTCCGCCCGCGCGCTTTCGTAGTCGTAGCGCCCGTAAAACAGGTTGTCCGGGTGCAGTTCGAGGTGGTCGGTGATCGCCAGGTGCGTTAGCCCTATCTCCAGCGCTCGCTCGCAGTGCTCGGCCATCGGCGTGGTCGAGTCCGGCGACTGGCGGCTGTGTACGTGCAGGTCCGGGAAGGCCCCCATCACCGTGGCCCACCATGTTGGCCGGAATTTTCGCCGAAGCGGCTCTCCACGATCGCTATGCACCGGTCGAAGCCGGACCTGAGCCAGAAATTTTCCAGCGCGGGATTTTGCTCCGCGGCGCTGGCGCGGCAGACCGTTACGCCGTTCTCCGCCAGCCATTTTCGCACCGCCTGCAACAGTTCCGTGCCGATGCCGCGGCGGCGGTAGTCGGCGTCGACGAAGAGATCCGACAGCCTGCCGAAGCGGGTGGCCTCGAATATCGGCGGGTTGTTGTCGATCAGCGCCATGCACATTCCCACCGGCACTCCCCGCTCCTCGGCGAGCAGTACCAGCGCGTTTTTCGACTTCATGCACCTGCGCAGAAACTTCGCAAAGACCCTGGGCGCTTCCGGCGCGGGCCGGAACACCGGGTCGAGCGCGGCGTGGTAGTCCGCCAGGCGCGTCCACAGGTCTACAACGGCGGCTCTGTCCTTGCGGTTTGCTTTGCGGATTATCGCCATGGCGCGCTATCTCTTGCCGACGACGGTGAATTCTTTTTTGACGACCGTTTCCTTGCCGGAATGGTCGTTGCGGGTCTTGACGACGATGACGTACCTGCCCGGAGCGGTCAGGCGCGTCTCGAATTCGTCCTTTTCGCTGTTGCCCGAAATGCTGCCCAGGATCGCAGGCGAGCCGGTGCCTTCGAGCGGGTTTACGCTGACGGTGGTCGTCGTGCCGGTCGCGCGGGTTATTCGCACCCGCACCCGCAGGTCTTCGCCGACCTCGAGCGCGCCGTCGCCGTCACCCAGTTCATACGGCCCCCAGATGTCGATCAGCGGCATGTCGGAACGGGTAAGCGACTTGAGGTCGAGCGCCTCCATGATTCGCGCGCGGTCTTCCAGCGTCCGCCACTTGCCCTCGTAGTCGACGAGTTTCGAGCCGACCTGCACGGTGGTCAGGAGTCGATAGACCCCGGCGGGCAGGCGCAGGATTTTTTCGCCGTCTTCCAGCGGCCATGTGGTTACACACAGCGCCACCGCGCCTTCTTTGCGGAACAGCGATACCGTGCCCGGGGCGGTTTTGGTCAGCGCCGCGACGACGCATATCTCGCCGCGCTCGATCTTGCAGGAACGCTTAACCGTTTCACCGTCGACGAGGTCGATCTCCCGCAGTTCATAGCGTTGCTGTGGGCTGACCCACTCGTCCACGACGATGGCGCGGTATTTGCCCGCGATCAGGACCACGTCGACCGAACCCGAGGCCAGCGAGAGCGACTCGAACGGCGCGAAACCTTTGGTCTCCTCGCTGTAACCGTGCAGTTCGACGCGCACCCTGTTCGAGCCGAACATCTCGCAGTCTATCTTGAGCCGCGCGCACTTGAAATACGCGCTGATGGATTCCTTCGTTTCGTTGTCGATTTTCACCGGCTCGTCGTTGTCGATTTTCACCGGCTCGAAAGTCTGCGAGGTCGGCGGAATGATTGCCTTGGTGTCGGCGGTGATGTCGATGGAATAGCGCGCGGGCTGGAGCCGCAGTGTCATCGGCCTGCCGTCGAAGGCGCAGGTGTATTGCGGCGCGGGGTTGCGGCCGCCCTGCCGTGCGGCGTAGATGGTGATGCGCGCCGGTACCGGCCCGCGGAAATCCTTGGCCTCCACCACCAGCGAGCCGTGTTCGATGGTCGGTTCGTACTGCCGGACCTCCTTGTCGGCGAGGTCCATGTCTTCGTAGAGGTTCGGACAGCCGATTATGTCTTTGGGGATGTACGAAATCCGGTATTTGCCCGGCGCCAGCAGCAGCGTCGCCTTGCCCGAGGCGGTGTTGACGCTGCGCGGCAGCGATTTCCAGATTAAACCACCCTGCTCGCCGAAGCCCACGGGGCGCATCACCGAAATGCACGCCTCGACCGGGCCGCCCCTGTTGTCTTTGGCGAGGAAATTGACTGTGGCCTGCCCGAAGACCGGCTTCCAATCCTGCCGTTCGCCCGCCGCGATGTCGATCGCCACGCGTGACTTGACCTGCGGCTCGAGTTCGACGCTGGTCGTGATTATCGCGTTGTACTCACCGGCCGGGAGTTCGATTTCGATTTTCCCGTTGACCAGTGGCTGTTTGGAGACGGGTATGAGTTTGTCGTCGTATTTCCGGAATATCTCGACGAAGCCCTGCACGGCGCGTCCGTCGGAATACGTGGCGTGGACGGAAAAAGCGCCCGTGTTTTGCGCGCCAAGCCCCGCCGAAGCCGCAAACATCGCGAAAAGCGTCAGCAACAGAATCGTTTTTGCGTTCATATAATATCCCTCACAACTGTATCGGCGCAGTATAACATGTTACGCCCCGACGCGCATCGAAAATATTGTCGACCGGTTATGCTTGACCATTGGTCTTTGCGGATTATAATGCCGTGATGTCGAGGGGAAAAATGGCGGGCTTTTTCAACCATGCAGGTTCCTGCATCGCAAAACAAAGGAGTTTGGGCATGACAATCAATATCGGTATAAACGGATTCGGCAGAATCGGCAGGCTCGTATTCCGCATCATGCAGCAACGCGACGAGTTCGAGGTCTTGGCTATCAACGATCTGGCCGACGCCAAATCGCTGGCCCACCTGCTGAAATACGACTCCGTTTTTGGCAGATTCAACGGCAAAATCGAAGTCGCCGACGGCGCGATCGTCGTCAACGGCAAAAAAGTCGCCATTCTCAGCGAGCGCGACCCCGGTAGCCTGCCGTGGGCCAAGATGGGCGTGGACGTGGCGGTGGAATCCACCGGCGTGTTCCGCACACGCGACCAAATCTCCAAACACCTCGAAGCCGGCGCGAAAAAAGTCCTGCTTACCGTGCCCGCCAAAGGCGAAATCGACGCCACCATCGTGCTCGGCGTCAACGACGAAGCCCTCAAGGCCGAAGACAGGATCGTCTCCAACGCCTCCTGCACAACCAACTGCCTCG
>JAUWEX010000263.1 GCA_030607235.1 Planctomycetota bacterium
GAGACATTAAGACCATTGAATTAGAATTTCAGAAAGAAGACGAATACAAGAAATTCGATTATGTCCCTGGGCAATTTGCTGAGGGCGCTGTAAGCCATACGTTGCTGTATGTCGCTTTAACGATCATAAGTAATTGGCTGAGAATTTCGCGCGGCAACTGTTTGGCCGACAATGCGGCAAGATTTTTGCCGGGCAAATTCACGATGATATTCCACAGCGGCATGAAGATGTATAAGAACAACAAAGCAGCGGCGATTTTTGACGGGAAGCGTTTCTTGCAGCAGCCGATAAGCGCCAACACGGCTACCAGAACCAGAACCAGAGGCAGGAGCGCCAACAGAATGGGCACAAGCGAAAAGCCCGACTTCATGATTGTTGTCCAAAAACTTGAATATCCCGCACCTGTGGGAATAATGGGCACAAAGAAGAGCAACGGAATCGCGATGACGGATTCCAGCATCACAAGACCGCCGCCGCGTCCCGCCCGATTTCGCGCAAAGATCGCAAATACGATCACGATAGCGTAAAACATCAGCACCATGCCGATCCAGAAGCCAAGCGATTGTTTCCAGATCGCGCTTCCGGTTGCGGTCGGCATGCCCTGGTAAAACAAGGAGGGGGTCTTACCGAATATCAGAGCGACTATCGGGCCAAGCGCAAACAGCAGCCAGTGCCCCGCCCCCATCATGAACAGCAGCGCACCGAGGCCTTTTTCGCATAACGCGAAACAGAACACCAACAACGCGAGCGCGATCAAGGCCGGGAAAACGCAAGTCAGCACCCAGCCCATTATCGCGACAAAATTGGGAGAAGCCTGGAAAAACGTTTTGACCTGCTGAAACTGGAAAATCGGGCCGGTTGAGCCGGTATTCATGAAGGGAATAATACTGACAAGCAAAAACCAGATAAAGAATATAACGAAAACTTTTGCGCGATATTTCGGCTTATTGGTGCTGGACGCGTAACTCGGCGCGGGGGTATTGTAGGAATAGGCAGATTGCATGATTCTCCTCCCGGGTAAAAAATCCTGTGTGTTTTGTCCGCAGAGGAAACAAACCCCACGCGGCTCCCGGCAATTATGCCCTCTCATTAACAACAATTTGCACGCCAGCAGGCAAATAATCAAGTTAAATTATCATTTTTTTCGCGCGCGACACAAACCCGATTTACGTGCCCGGAACGGATCGCAAATAACCCAATTTGATATTGAACAGGTCTTGCGGTTTTGTTACGATGCTTGTTTCAATCAGGTATATTACGCTATCACGGCACAAACATCGGGAGGATACATCTTGAAAACCACTGTTACGGTGAGACACATGGATATCTCCGACGCTATCAGGACGCATGCTACCAAAAAAGTCAAGAAGATGGTCAGGATTTTCGACAAACTGGTCAGTGTCGATGTGATTTTGGACGAAACCGAAGGCTCGCACACTGCGGAATTGATCCTGCACCAAAACAAAGGCCCCCGGATAGTCGCCGAAGCCAGGCACGCAGACATGTACGCCGCGCTCGACGAGGTGATCGCGAAGATGGAAACCCGACTCCGCAAGAAAAAGGGGAGGCTGATGGGAAAGCGCAAACAACAATAACGGTATCCGCCGTTACAGAGTATTTCAATAAACGCGATCGTATTGTGTTTTCGTTTATTAAGAGCCCCTAACAAAATGAGTTTCTGCTGCGACCGGCTGCAAAGAGCGTCCGCAGCGTTCTCGGGGCCAAATGTCCTCAACAACCCGCAAAAGGGGTTGCCTCCGGGTATTTGACCCCTGCGGCCTTGCTGACGCTCTTTTCGCTCGGTCTCGTTACGAAAATCATTTTTTTAGGAACTCTAAGACTGGAGAGTATTTTGCACGCAGAAAATCACGAAATCGTATCGTTGGCCGCATTGTTCCCTTCCAACTGCATTATCTACGAGATGTCGGCAACCGACAGGGATGGCGTAATCAAGGAATTGGTCGAAAAACTCGTTGAAGCGGACAGTGTCAAAAAATCGGCCAGGAAAAAACTGATCGAAGACCTGGTCGAACGCGAGAAACAAGGCAGCACCGGCGTAGGCGGCGGAGCGGCTGTACCCCACACCGCCGTCAAAGACCTCGGCGCATTGCTCGGCGTTATCGGCAGATCTTCGGGAGGTGCGAACTTCAACTGCATCACCGGCGAACGGGTACACGTTTTCTTCCTCGTTCTTTACGCCCCCGAGATGCAGACCGAAAGACGAATGGCCCTGGGAAGGCTCATTGAATTGAGCCGCTCTACGAACATGATCAAGTTCGCCAGGGCCGCCGGGAACGTCAAAGATATCGTCGACCTGCTCAAAGAGATGGACGGTGAGGCCTGATTCCGTCGCGGACAGTCGCAGCGCGGGCAATCAGCCTGCGGTGGCGGTCTTCGGAGGAGGCACGGGCCTGCACTCGCTGCTCAAGGGCCTTAAGAAACTGACCGGCGATATCACCGCGATCGTAGCGGTTACCGACGACGGGGGCAGTTCCGGGCGGTTGCGTTCGGACTACAGGATGCTGCCGCCGGGCGATATACGCAACTGCCCGGTGGCGCTGGCCCGGGATGAGTCGCTCATACCCGAACTTTTTCAGCATCGTTTCGAAGGCTCGGACCTCGGCGGACACTCTTTCGGCAACCTTTTCATCGCGGCCCTGACCCAGATAACCGCCGATTTCGGCGAGGCGATCTTTGACCATACACGACAAAGGCTGTTCGATAAGGTAGTGGTGAACACCGGCGTGATACCGGAGGAATTGCTGGGACGTTACGCGGAGCAAGGCTCCGAACCGGTGGTAATCGACAGAGACCGGATTCGCGCGCTGGGTCTGCAAACGATTGAGATCGACGTT
>JAUWEX010000389.1 GCA_030607235.1 Planctomycetota bacterium
GTGGAGGGGCTGGTCGGGCCGCGAATCTCGACCATATTTTTTTCGCGCAGCCACTCTTCTGCGGCGTTAAGGAGCGCGTGCGTCGTTTCTCGAGACCGTTCGTCGCCGCCCTTCAAGTCACATTCGAAAAAGCCGAAGAAACCGACGCGCTCCTGATGAAAGTCGAGAAAGTTGTCGTCTGCGACTGCCGCGATGCGCCCGACCGTCGAGCCGTTTCGCGTCGCGAGGAGCATTTCCACAGCGGCGTGCCTGTAGAACGGATGCTTCGCGGTGTTCAGGAGATGCTTTTGCTCCATAACGAGCGGCGGGACCCAGTTGGGATTGTCTTTGTAAAGGCGGTAGGGCAGGTGTATGAATTCTCGTTTCTGTTTTCTTGTGCGGACGGGGGTGATTGTCAGGGACATTGAAGATGCTTATAAAAAAGGGCAAGAGGAACAATGTATCGCCAAACAGGAATCCGCAAATAACGAACGGTTCGCAGGCACGACTTTCACAGTGGGAACGGCCTGTTTCAAGTTACAGGTTTCAGGCAAACCGTTTTCCGCTACCTGAAACTTGAACCCTGAAACTTCTCTTATGGTGATAGTCACCGGAAACCGTGTCAGATAATGCCGGATTCCTTGCCGACTTTTTCGAACGCTTCGAGGACGTAGTCGAGTTCCTCGTCGGTATGCGTCGCCATATAACTTGTGCGGATGAGCGCGTGGTCGGGCGGAACGGCCGGCTCGACAACGGGATTGACGAAGACGCCCTCCTCGTGCAGTCTCATACACATTGTGAACACGCCGTCGTTGCTTCGGACGAAGACGGGGATTATCGGCGTGACGCTTTTGCCCGTGTCGAAGCCCAGTTCCTCCAGGCCCTTTTTCATTTTGTGTGTTATTTCCCACAGGCGCGCGCGGCGTTCGGGCTCTTCGATAACGATATCGAGCGCCCTGTCAACCACTGCAACGTTTGCCGGAGGGATGCTGGCGCTGAAGATGAGTTCGCGGGAGAGGTGTTTGAGGTAGTGTATAACCGTCTCGCTTCCGGCGATGAAGCCGCCGAGCGAAGCAAAGGTCTTGCTGAAGGTGCCCATAATCAAATCCACTTCGTCCTGCAGGCCGAAGTGTTCGGCGGTGCCTCGTCCGTCGGGTCCCATCACGCCGATGCCGTGCGCGTCGTCAACCATAACCTGCGCGCCGTGTTTTTTCGCGAGTTCGACGATGCCTGGAATGTCCGCCAGGTCGCCTTCCATACTAAAGACGCCGTCTACTATTATTAGTTTTCCCGCTTCATTCGGGATGTCCTTGAGGATTCGCTCCAGGTCGTCCATATCGTTGTGGCGGTATTTGCGGGTTTGGCCGAAGCTGAGGCGGCAGCCTTCGATGATGCTGGCGTGGTCGAGGCGGTCGATGATTATGTAGTCGTCTTTGCCGACCAGGGTGGAAATGGCGCCGAGGTTTGTCTGGAAACCGGTGCTGAAGACGAGCGCGGCCTCCTTTTGTGTAAAGTGAGCGAGTTTTTCCTCAAGTTTTACGTGGATGTCGAGGGTGCCGTTAAGGAATCGGGAACCGGCGCAGCCGGAACCGTATTTTTCCACGGCTTCGATGGCGGCCTTTTTTACCCGTTCGTCGGTTGTCAGACCGAGATAACTGTTTGACCCTATCATTATTACGTTCTTGCCGTTTATCAGGACCTCGGTATCCTGGGCCGACTCAAGGGGTCTGAAGTAGGGATAGATGCCGCGTTGCATCACTTCTCTGGCGACTTCCCAGTTATTGCATTTTTCGAACAGATTCTTGTAATTTTTCACTGTCTCTCGCATATGCAGTCTACGATTTTCAAGTGTAATGATGA
>JAUWEX010000266.1 GCA_030607235.1 Planctomycetota bacterium
GTCTAAAACAAAATTGAACGTCTGTCTTTTGCTGGCTGTCTGCGCCGCGGCATTATTGGCGATCGCGTCGACCGCCTCGGCAACACCGGCTCACCAACATTCCGTGCCGGTCGGACTGCACGGCGCACACTTCGGCGTTACTATCGGCGTCTCGCCGGCTCACTATCATTATTATCCGCACTATTCGCGCTATCACCGGCACTATTATCGGCCCCACTATCGTTTCGGGTATCCCCGTTACCGCGCATACGATTACGGCCTTTTCCTGCATCACCTGCCGCGGCACTACTTCTATCCGAAATACGACCACGCGAACGATTATTATCACCCGTCTTTACTCGGCAAAACCTATCCGGCCGCGCCGGCTCCGCGGGTGAACTACGTAATCGGCAACGACCCCGCGGCGGAGGCGGAATCCGGCGGAGTAACTATCAGGATAGTCAGCCGCATCAAGCCGAAAAAGGAAATCGACGAGCAAATCGCGCTGGGCAAATTGCTGCTCGAATCCGGCGACCACCAAACAGCCTCGAAATACTTTCTCAAGGCGATAGCGCTCTCGCCGGGCAGCGTCGAAGCACGGGCGCCCTACGCGCGCGCCCGGCAGGCCGACTGCCGCGAGGTCGCAATCGTCTTCCGGTGGCCGGAAGCACGCTTCCCCGCCAAGCCCCGCAACGCATAGCGGCTGAGACCGCATTACATAAAGCAGGAAGCCCTTGCTACGGGCCGGCAAGGAAACGGCGAACGTCTTCGATAAGTTCGTCCTTCCTTGCGCATCCTTTTCCGCCGAGCGGCAGCGACTTGACAAATTGCTTTCCATACTGCTTGGTCAGAATCCGCTTGTCCGCGATCACGATCACGCCGCGGTCGCTGCGGTTGCGAATCAGCCTGCCGAAGCCCTGCCGGAAACGGATTACCGCGTTGGGCACGGAGTAGCGCATAAACGCGCCGCCCTCGTGCCGCTCCACATCATCGTAGCGGGCCTTGAAGACCGGATCGGTGAAGACCTGAAACGGCAGTTTCGCTATCACCAGACAACTCAGCGCTTCGCCCGCGATATCCACGCCCTCCCAGAAACTCGCTGTCCCCAGCAGCACCGAGTGCACGTCGGTCTGGAACGCGCGCGTAATCGCGGCGCGGCTGCCGCTGTGGCCCTGGCACAGCAAATTGATCCCTGCGGCCTTGAGCGCGGGCGCGATGCGTTCGTAAACGGCGTCGAGCAGCTTGTACGAGGTAAACAGCACCATCGCGCACCCCTGTGTCACAGCGAAAAGTTCTTCGAGAAAAACGGACAGCCCTTCGAGATACTCGCCGTCGTTTTTCTGAATAGGTTCGGGCAGGAAGTTCGTTACGCGCACAATTGCCTGCTTCTCGAAATCGAAGGGGCTGCCGACATCCGCGAGGATCACGCGATTTTCGGACAGAAGACCAAAACCGAGTCGCGTTTTGAAAAACTCAAACGTACCGCCGACGGTCATCGTCGCCGAAGACGCGATCACGCAGTTTTTCTTGTCGAGCAGTTGTTCCTTGAGCGTCTCAGCGAGCCGCACGGGCGCACTGCTGACCGTGCAATAGGTCTCGCGACGGCGGCCGCGGGGTCGGGAGCGCTCGATCCAGAAGACGTGATTTTCCTCGGAGGCCCTAATGAGAAAATCGAGGTCGCTGCCGATCTCGCGCAGAAACTGCGACTGCGCCGCGATATCCTGCATGAGTTCGCGGCCCGAGTCGCGGCTGAATTTTTTTATCTCGCGCATCACGCCGGTCATCGCGTCCAGCGCCTTGCACAGGTCCGCCATCGCCGCAATCAGGCGCACCGCTCCGTTGCGAACCGGCTCCCAATGCGGCCCCGCAACATCGTCGGCACCAAAGGCCAGCGTCCCGTCGTCGGTCGATTTCGCGGAGAACATCAAGGTTTCGACAGCGGCGAAAAAATCGTCCGCCACTTTCACGATCTCCGAACAGACGTTCGTCGCGGCCTCCGCGGCCCGGCAGACGTCCACGTCGTCGGTCATTCGCCCCGCGACCGCGAGGTAACCGGTGCGCTTGCGGCGCGACTTGCGAAACAGCCGCGCAAGGACGCGCACGATGCGCATGCGGTTTACGCTCGTGCCGAGGTGTTCGGTTGCTACGGCCTCGATGTTGTGGGCTTCATCGAAAATTATGTCGTTGTAGGGCGGCAGGATTTTGTTGGCGCTGGCAATGTCGGAGAAAACCACGGCGTGGTTGACAATGACGATGTCGGCGGCGAGCGCCAGCATCCGCGCACGCCACAAAAAGCAGATTCGGTAGCGGCGGCAGGTCTTGCCGAGACACTCGTCGCCGATGCAGTGCAGGTGGTCGGCGAGAGCCGCGGTGTCGGCAAGGGCCTTGTAGGCGGTGTTTTCGGAAATGTCGCCGGTCTCGGTCTGCGCGGCCCACACCACCACCGGCAGCATAGCGCGGCGCTCGTCGGCATCGAGTTCAAACTCGATGTGGGTCAACGCGTGGAGGAATTTTCGCAGACACAGGTAATTGCCGCGCCCCTTGAGGAGCGCGCTCTTAAAACTAAACGGCAAAATCTTCTCCAGCAGCGGCAGGTCCTTGTGGAAGAGTTGCTCCTGGAGGTTTTTGGTGTTGGTCGAGACGATGACCTTGCGCTTGTTGAGCACCGACCAGGCAATCGCGGGCACGAGGTAGGCCATGGATTTTCCGGTACCCGTTCCGGCCTCGACCATCAGGTGTTTCGAGGCGCTCAGCGCCTCGCAGACCTTGCGCACCATCATGATCTGCTCGTCGCGCCGCTCGTAGCCCGGCAGCGACTCACCCAGCAGGCCGTCCTCGCCGAAAATC
>JAUWEX010000163.1 GCA_030607235.1 Planctomycetota bacterium
GGGTACAGGCCCTCGAATTCGCGCAACAAAAAGCGGCTCTCAAGATACTCATCAGGACAAATCACGAAAAGGCGGGATAACCATGCCCGGCACACGACTGGAATTGCTGAAAATCCAGAAGCGCCTTGTGCAGCGCATCAAGAGCGAAATCGACGAGTCCATCGGCCCGCTAAGTCCGGCACTGCGCAAATACCGCAAAGAATACGAACGCGAATTCGCGCGCTTCGAAATTTCCGGTATGCAGGAACTGCTCGAAAATTTGCTGCGGTCCGACGTTGTTTTCGTCGCGGACTACCACACGTCGCATTATTCGCAGCAGACGCTGGTGAAGATTCTCGACGACCTCGTCAGGCACGATAAAGAAATCGTGCTGTGCGTCGAGATGGTACAAATCAAACACCAGGCGGCTCTGGACGCGTTCATGCGCGGAGATATCTGCGACGACGAATTCCTGGAACGCATCGACTACGAGCACACGTGGGGATTCAAGTGGGGCAATTACAAGCCGATATTCGATTTCGCCCGCGAGCACGGCATCCGCGTCGCGGGGATAAATTACGCTCAGGAAACGCCGTCGCACAGCCTGGAACAACGCGACCGGCGTGCGGCGGAGGTTGTCGCCGCCGAAGCACTGGCCGCTCCGAAATCCGTCGTAGTGGTTCACGACGGCGACCTGCACATCGCGAAAAAACACCTGCCGCGCGACGTTGCGGACATCCTGGGAAAAACCCGAAGCAAGATGCGATGCATGAGGGTTTTCCAGAACAACGAAAGCGTGTACTGGAGACTCGCGGAAAGGGAGCGGGAGCGCACGGAAGTGGTTCGGCTGCGACGCGATTCGTTTTGCGTAATCAACACGACACCGCTCGTAAAATACCAGTCGTACCTGAACTGGGAGGCGAACAGCGAGGAACTGAACCCGTTTATTTCGTCGAACTGGATGATAAGCGAACAAAAGAGCCTGAATTATTCCGACCAGTTGCAGGAAATCATCTGCACTATCGCGGAGTTTTTCGGGATTCCGCGCGACGGCCTCGACGACTTTCAGTTATACACAACGGGCGATCTCGATTTTTTTCGGATACTGAGGCATGACAAAACCTACACGGAAAAGGAAATCCAGAACATCACCGTGCAGGTGCTTAAGGGCGAGAGTTATTTTATAACCCGTAAGCACATCATCTACCTCGGCAACATTTCGCTAAGCCACGCCGCCGAAGAGGCAACGCACTTTATCGATCACCAGTGCAGCGGCGACCTGGAAGACGCGCTCGAAGCACATCAGGCGTTCTACTACCGCGTCATGCGCGAGGCGGTCGGGTGGCTGGGATCGAAGATCATCAACAACAAGCGGAAATGTTACAGGGAGGTGGATTTCGAGAAATTCCTGGCGGAGAGCGCCGGCAAAAAACTGCCGCCGAAACTGGCGGAAACACGCAGAATAAGCAGGTACGTCTGCCAGCACAAAAAAATGGAATGCAAACTTTTCCGCCGACGCAAATCGACAAACCTGAAGCCTACGCTGAAAAAGATTTTTCGCCTGCCGATGAATCTGCACCTGGGCGTAACGCACGCGCTGGGCTACATGCTGGGCGACAAGTTTTTCTACGCACTGGCCGCAGACGAGATCGGCAAGAATGAATTAAAGGACCTGTTTTACGAAGATTACTCCGACCCCGAGCGGCCGTTCGAGGTCTACATGCACTACACCGAGAGGATGGACCGGATCGCCGAAAAGATATATCCGCACGACGCTCCCTAGCAAGTGCGTTGCTTATCGGGCATCTGCAATAACGTAATGGAATCGGATCAGGGCTTGGGTTTGATTACGATTATCGAAACCGATACGGGATCCGGCACAAACATGAATTTGTCCGCCACATTGATTTTCCATGTCCTCGGGACGATGTTGTTGGGGTTTTCCGCGTTGTCGTCCATTGGCTGAATCCCGATCCCGCCGAGAGTAACTACCTCGGCCCGGCCTGTGTCGACTTCGTAATTTTTCAGAACGATATTTACCGGGATCGACTCTTCGGTGTGGCGATTGATAATCATGATCGATATCGAGCCGTCGGTGGAGGATTTCGCGGCGTAACATGATATGTAGGGCGAAACGAATTCCTGTTTTCCGCCGATCGTTTTTATCGTATACAGCGGCGAAGAGACTTGCACCACAAGGCTCTGGTCGCGGTAGTGCTCGTTGAACATCCGATACAGCCAGTACGACGGAGTCAGGGTTCCGTCGGCGATAACGCCGTAGGTATATTTTCTGTCGGTTATAAGCAGCCAGTCGCCGTCCCAGGCCGTCGGCCCGCAACACTCGATGGTTTCCATGCGATAGGCCAGGCGAAACATGCCGTAGCCCATTTCGTCTCCGGTCCCGGGAGGAAACACTATCATAAAGCCGTGCTCATCCATCATCGTGGGAATGGCGCTCTTGCCCTTTCGGTCGCCGAGATAGTGGTTGATCATCCGGCGCATTTCGATATGGCGGCTTATCCAGGGACGCTTTTTGCTCCTCTCTATCGCGCTGGGCAGTCCGAGAAGACGCGGGATCTGGCTGGTGTATCCCAAACGGGCTTCGCGGGCGTAGTCATGCATCAGGCAGACCATATCCAGCGTGTCGCGATTCTTCTTCAGCACAGCCTCGGTCCACCCGGGATGCGGCGTAGCGTGAAGAGCGCATTTTATATCGGGATCGACTTTCCTCATGGCGGTTATGTGTTCGTAACAGGCGTCGGCATAAAGTTGCGGTTTGTCCTTGGGCCATTTTTGCGCCCAGTAAGGCTCACACGACATCTGCCACCAGGTTACGTTGTAGGGTTCGACCCGGCCGCGCGCCGCGCGCAGATTCGCCCAGTTGTCCGATGGGGTATTGTGGGTGAAGTCAAGTTCGGCGGCCTTCCGCGCGAAATCTTCGTCCGCCGTACCGTTAACGTATTCCACATAATCCGCGCTCCACTGCGGGGTGGTGATTTTGTCGCGCAGCATCTTGTCTCCGGGCGAATACATCGACACCTGGATTATCGGAAGCACACCGACGGCCTCGGCGACATGCAAAAAATCGTCCACGGTGATTGCGTTCATTTCGAAATCGGAGCCAGCCCTGTATTCGCTGACGTGAGCGGGTTTCGTACCGATATATTTGTCGTCGAGTCGCAGAGCGTCAAAGGAAATTCGGCCCGAGGCATTAACCCCGCCGACCGCGCCGAAGGTCAGTATCGCAATGTTGTTCCTCCTCCCGCTAAGGGTTGATATGTTTTCACGCTTGGCATAACGCTTTCCGTTCAGAAAACACGCGGCCGTTGCCAGCGCGCTGTTTAGTTTGAATTGCACCTCGATACTGTTCCACACATCATACGGCAGCGGCGCAGACAGCGGCAGTTCATAAGTTCCACCCTCACCGAAAACCTTAACGCGCAGACGCCTGTCCTGGGTCAGCCACACGCGGAACAACTCGGCGCGGGCTTCGCTACGGGCGGTGAATATCTGCCATTCATCTTCTTGGGGCGAGACGAATTTCACGCTGCTGTCGATCTTGAGATCGAAACGAGTGAAGTGAAGGCCGGAGCGTCCGATGATGCGATTCTTTTCATCGCGCATCAGGTAAATCAGGTACGCATACGGATCGCCGGCATCCTTGTCGATTCGCAGCGAATGCCGATAGTCGGAAGCATCCCAGTAGTTGATCGAAAGCCTGCTGGTATCCGCAAGTTTGATTGCAGAGGCGTTGCGCACCACCGACCACGCGCCGACATCTACATTACATTCCCAACCGCCTTCGAGGGGCTGGTGCAAGTCCCAGCGATAATTGCAGGTAGAGGCGGAATCGATGGTGTATATCCAGAAATTCGGTCCGAGTTTCTTGAGGTGCGGCATGGCATCGAGCAGGTTGTGGTGGAGGATTTCCTTGATTACCTTACCGCCGAAATTTCCCTTCCGCACGGGAAACTTGACCCGCCCGGCATCGATAATGACGGTAGCGTCGTCGCCGGGCGCAAAAGTATCGGGCGTATAACAAACGAGTTGTTCCGGATCGTAATCGTTTACCCCCGGTTTATAAAGGCTCAACGAAACGACACCGAACATGCCGACGACCATTACCAGAGCGCCGACAATAATGAATGCGACCTTGTTATATTTGATTCTTTTACGCAAAACACCTCTCCAAAAATTGCGAATATCGAACGCGAGCACACTCCCATATGTCCGTTCAAGGTGTTTCATCGGATTACTAATCGGGATTTCTTTATCGAATCGGCTATTACTTGCCAATAC
>JAUWEX010000269.1 GCA_030607235.1 Planctomycetota bacterium
GGCAGCGACTCCGGCGAGGTGCCCGCGATTGTCGCGCGCGATCTCCTTTTCTCCTACAAGCGAACGGTTGCACTGCAATATGTGAACTTTGCCGTGGCGCCCCGGTCCATTCACGGCTTCGTCGGACCGAACGGCGCGGGCAAGACGACGCTGGTCAAGATACTGTTGGGCATCTGTTACAAGACCGGCGGCCATGCGAAGATCCTCGGCCAGCGTGTGCCGTCGGTGGCCTCGCGCAGGCGGCTGGGCTTTCTGCCCGAGGACCTGACGTTTCCGGGCTACATGACCGGGCGCGGCGCGATGAAGGCCTTCGGTAGAATCATGCGCGTGAAAAATCTCGAGACCGAGATTCCGCGTCTGCTCAAGATCGTGGGCATGGCGGACTCGGCGCACCGGAAGATAAAGAAATACTCCAAAGGTATGCGTCGGCGGATCGGGCTGGCGATCACGCTGCTCAACGATCCCGACGTGCTGCTCCTCGACGAGCCGACCGAGGGGCTTGACCCGATGGGGCGGCGTTATATCAAGGACCTCCTCCTGTATCTCAAGGAACAGGGCAAGACGGTGTTTCTGAACTCGCACGTGCTCAGCGAGATCGAGACGGTCTGCGACCGCGTGGCGATACTAAAAGACGGCGAGTTGGTGCGCGAGGGCACGCTCGACGAGATTCGCGGCGTCGGCTCGCACTACCGTATGGTGCTCAGCGCGCAGAACGAGGAGATGTACAGGGCGCTGAAATATGTCGTGCAGGACCTCTCGCGGGAGGATCATGAAATAACGTTTCAAGTCGAAGGCGAGGCCGATCTCGACAAGGCGGTCGATACGATCCGCAAGCACGACGTCGGCATTCGCGAACTGGTAAAAATGCGGGACACGCTCGAAGAGGCGTTCCTGAAAACGGTAGGAGGGAACTGATGACTTTTATTGCGATATTCCGGGATACGTTCCGGCAGGTCATGGCGCAGGTGATAATGTACGTGATGCTGGCTTTTGCGCTGTTTGGCCTGTTCATTGCGACGGTTATGCATCTGCCCGATTATGAAACATACCGGGAATCGATAGCGTGGGAACAAAAGAACTACGAACGCTATCAGGAACAAATGCAAGAAGAATACGCCGACGAGACCGACGGTGTTTCGGTGAAGATGTATCACTCCGACTTCAGTGTGCAGAGTCGAGAGGAGTGGACTAAGGAGACGATAGCGGAAATGAGTATGGGCTTTACCTGGATTACGTTTTTGCTTTTCAGCGTCATGTTCGTTTTTGCTGCGGCTTTTCTTGTAACGGGAAAATTGAAAAAAGGCGTTATCGAACAATACTTGTCCAAGCCCGTTTCCCGCATTACGATAGTTCTGGGGCGTAGCGCCGCGATATTTACGGCTTTCATGATACCGTCGATTATCAATGTCGTCGGCACTCACGGCATACTGGATTTGCGCTTCGGTTATTCTTACGTAACCTTCCTTGAACCGCTTGGTTTCGTGGCGGCGACGGGTTTTGCGATCACCGGTCTTTGCGTGGGTCTGGGCAACCTGACTCGCGGCCCCGTCTTGTCCGTGCTGGTGTTTTCGATTCTTCTTTTCGTCTCCTTTCTCGGTGTACTTTTAATCGACGAAGCGACCAACCAGCCTGCGGCGTCCGCCAACCCATATAAGATTGAGAGAGCAAGACATGGAGATGGGCTGAAAGCGGACGACATCGACGATGGGTTTCTGCGGCTGTTGTATCGCCTGATTTTGTTACTCCGAAAATACGTTTTCATTCCCGCGCTCGATTTCATGATTATGTCTAATTCGATCGGGCATCCGGACGGAGTCGTCCTCACGTGGCGGCCGCTCTGGGTGGGACTGGCGCAGGGCGCGATAGGACTTTCCGTCGGAACGCTCTGTTTTGTCAGAAGAGATTTCTAAGGATAGCGTTAAATGTTTCTGAAAAAACTCGAACTATTCGGATTCAAATCGTTCGCCGACAAGACCGAATTCGTCTTCGAACCCGGCATCGCCTGCATCGTCGGGCCTAACGGCTGCGGCAAGAGCAACATCGTCGACGCCGTCAAGTGGTGTCTCGGCGACCAAAGCCCCAAGTCCCTGCGTGGCGACCAGATGACAGACGTCATCTTCAACGGCGCCGAAGGCCGCGCCGCGCTGAATATGGCCGAGGTTACGCTGATATTCGACAACGAAGATTTCGCTCTCCACTCCGAATACCCCGAGATCATGGTTACGCGCCGCCTGTCGCGTAGCGGCGAGAGCGAGTACCTCATCAACAAACGGCCCGCGCGGCTAAAGGACGTGCGCGAACTCTTCCTCGACACCGGCGTCGGCGTCCAGGCCTACTCCATCGTCGAGCAGGGGCGCATCGCTTCGCTGCTCAGCGCCAACTCCGTCGAGCGCCGCGTTGTCTTCGAAGAGGCCGCCGGGATCAGCAAATACAAGGCCCGCCGCAACGAGGCCATGCGCAAACTCGAGCGCGTCGAGGCCAACCTGCTGCGCGTTACCGACATCATCGAGGAAGTCAATCGCCAACTGCGTTCCACCAAGCGACAGGCCGGAATCGCGCGCCGCTACCGCGAACACCTCGACAGCATCCGCGACATGAGGCTGGCGCTTTCGGCCCGCAACTACGAGCAGGCCCGCGAAAAAGAACGGCAATTCCGCGACCGTTTCGAAGAAGTCGACGGCATGATCGAGTCCCAGAGCACGCAACTCGACGAACTCGGCACGGTGGTGCGCGATACCGAAATCGAGATGATGCGCGTCGAACACGACATCTCGGATTTCCGCGAGCGGCTGGC
>JAUWEX010000051.1 GCA_030607235.1 Planctomycetota bacterium
CATGGTCGGCTCGCCCAAGCCTGCCACGGTCGATGTGCGTGTGATAGCCGCGACCAACAAGAACCTGCCCGCGATGGTCAGCAAGGGGCTTTTCCGCGAGGATCTCTTTTTCAGGCTCGACGTTATTGCGATAAATCTGCCGCCGCTGCGCGAAAGGGGCGACGATATCCTGCTGCTGGCCGGTTATTTCGCCAAACGCTTCGCCGAGGAATACGACAAGCCGCCTATCCGCTTCTCCGACAGCGCGATACGGGTGCTGCAGCGCCACCAGTGGGTCGGCAACGTGCGCGAGTTGCAGAACGTCGTCCACCGGCTGGTGGTGATGAACGAGGACGGCGACATCGATGTTGCCGACCTGCCGGAACTGATGCGCTTTTCGATACAAGGCTCCACCGGGGTCGACAAGACGCTGGCCGAGGTCGAGGCCCGATATATCCGCAGAGTATTGGAGAGCGTTCAGGGCAACAAGACGCGCGCGGCGAAGGTACTGAGTATCGACCGCAAGACGCTTCGCGAAAAGATCAACCGCTATTCACTTTAGGCAAGCACCACCGGAGAGATTCTCTCCGGTGGTTCATTTCTCCCCACTTATTTGCATCCCTATTCGGTGGCCCAATCTCGCAAAACCGCCTTCCTTCCGGGCAACAAGCAAAAACCGGCTGTTCTTACTCTTTTTGCAATAAAGTGTTACGCTTTACCGCCTGATTTTGCCTGAAAAAAGCGCGCGTAATTTTTCCACAGGCACATTGCTTGCATATAGCCCGTTGTATGCTCACATTCACCCTTTTTAGAAAGGATCAGCGATGGAACCATCAAGAAAAAAACGAAAAGCCGTCAAGGCCCCGCGCAAGTCGCCGAAACTGTTGAAGCAGGCGGCGGGCGCGCCGGCAGATGTGATCGATGTTGCGAAAATTACCGTCAGGGGCAGGAAAAAAGCGCGGGCGCACAATCCGAATCCGGGAATTTGCGGTCAGTGCAGGGGCGCGGATACTTGTACGTATCCGAAACCGGCCGACCGACCGGTTCTGATGTGCGACGAGTTCGAGGGCTACCCGATGCGCGCAGCCGCGAAGGTTTCTTCGATAAAGGAAGCCAAATCGGCAGCAGGCGCGGCAGGCTCGGACGGCGTGATTTCGCTTTATCGCGGGCTGTGCTCTACCTGCGAGAAGCGGGACAACTGCGATTTTCCGAAACCCGAAGGCGGTGTTTGGCATTGCGAAGAGTACGAGTAGCAATCTTTTTGTTGGATAACATTTTTACAGGAAATCAGGCAACATGAAGACCACAGAACAAATATCGAGCGTGTACGCAAACGTAACGCGGCAGTTTGACAAGGCTGCCGATCTGATGGGGCTGGATCCGAATATCCGCAAGATCCTCTCCAAAACCACCAACGAAATCGTCGTTAACTTCCCGGTGAGGATGGATGACGGTCATATCAAGATGTTTATCGGATACCGCGTCCAGCACAACAACATCCTCGGCCCCTACAAGGGCGGCCTGCGTTTTCACCCCGCAGTCAACATCGACGAAATCCGCGCGCTGGCTACATGGATGACATGGAAGGGCGCGATCACCAACATCCCGTTCGGCGGCGGCAAGGGCGGCATCCAGATCGACCCGTTCAAATTCTCCAAGGCCGAACTCGAACGCATCACCCGTCGTTTCACCTATGCCTTGGGCAATAACATCGGCCCGGAATACGACGTCCCCGCACCGGACGTCAACACCAACAGCAGGATCATGGCCTGGATTCTCGACACCTATCTCTCCACTCTTCCGCCCAGCGAAAGGGCGCGCAGCACCCACGTCGTAACCGGCAAGCCCGTCGAAGTCGGCGGCAGCCTCGGGCGCGACAAGGCCACCGGCCAGGGTGTCGTGTTCACCATCGAGGAGTGGGCCAAGGACAGGAAATTCGACATCAGCAAGAGCACGTATTTCGTGCAGGGCTTCGGCAACGTCGGTTCGTGGGTCGCGCGCTTGATGAAAAAAGACTATGGCGCGACTTTGCTCGCCGTGGAAGACGTTACCGGCGCGATTTACGGCAAGGACGGAATCGACCCAGAGAAACTGACCGCCTATGTCAGGGACAAAGGCGGAGTGGTCGGATTCCCCGGGACGGAAGCGATCGATCACGAGACCTTCCTCGGAACTCAAGCGGATATCTTCATCCCCTCGGCGCTCGAAAACCAGATCACGGCCCGGACCGCGCCGCTGCTCAATGTCAGGATGATCGCCGAAGGCGCTAACGGCCCGACTACCCCGGAAGGCGACGAGTATCTCCAGGCCAAAGGAATCGACCTGATTCCCGATATCCTGTGCAACTCCGGCGGCGTTGTGGTGAGTTATTTCGAATGGCTCCAGAACAAACGCAGCGAGCGCTGGTCGCTCAAGGAAGTCGACGCCAAACTCCGCAAGAAGATCGTCGAGGCCTACGCCGACATCAGGGAGGTCGCCGGCGAGTACGATACCGACTGGCGTACTGCCGCGAATATCAAGGCTCTCAAGACCATCGAACTGGTCTACCAGGAGCGCGGCATCTATCCGTAATCATTAACCGATCGGGTGAATCATGCAAGTCAACCAGTCCGATACTTGTCCGTATGTCGCAGTAATCGACTGGCTCGAGCGCAAGGCGGCGATGCTGGAAGTGGACCCGGAGTTCGTAAAGGTCCTCTCCAATCCGGCGAGCCAGATTCGGGTGCACATCCCCGCCTTGATGGACGACGGGCGCGTGGAATTGTTCGAAGGCATCCGCGTCCAGCACAACAACGTGCTGGGGCCGTATTTAGGCGGACTGCGCCTGCATCCGAGCGTCAGCGAAGGCTCGATGACGGTGCTGGCGACCTGGCGGACGATGAAAAACGCGCTGATTGGCGTTCCCTTCGGCGGCTCGCAGGGCGGGATAATCCTCGACCCCGCGCAGTATTCGCCGAAAGAGATCGAACGGATCATCCGCCGATTCATCTATGCGCTCGGCGTCAACATCGGGCCGGAATATGACATCGTCTGTCCCGACGTCAACACCGATTCGCGCATGATGTCGTGGATACTCGATACCTATCTGGCGACGTTGCCGCCTTGCGAGCGCGAACGCAACACTCACGTCGTAACCGGCAAACCGCAGCACCTGGGCGGCATCGCCGCCTGGGACAAAGCCGCCGGCCAGGCGGTGGTCTACGCCATAGAAGCGTGGGCCGCCGAAAACGGGTTCGACTTGCAGGGCGCGACGTTCGTCGTGGAAGGCTTCGGCCGCACCGGCGAGTGGGCCGCGAGGCTGCTGTGCCAAAAGGGCATGAAACTCGTAGCCGTGCGGGACGCCTCGGGGCCGATAGCCAACCCCGACGGGATCGACCCAGAGCGATTGAGCCGGCACGTCGCGCAAAACGGCAGGATAGCCGGATTCGACGATGCGCAGGCCATCGACCACGAAACGCTGTTCGGCACCAAGGCGGACATCTTCATCACCGCCGCCCTCAGCAACCAGATAAACGCGCAGACGGCTCCGCTGCTCAACGTGCGACTGGTCGTCGAGGCCGCCGACGGCACGACCGACCCGGAAGGCGACGCGATAATGCGACAGAGAGGCATCGACCTCCTGCCCGACATCATGTGCAACACTGGCTCCTCGCTGGCGAGTTACTACGAGTGGCTCCAGAACAAGCGCAGTGAGCGCTGGGACGCCGAAGAAATCGACACGCGCCTCAAGCGCGCGATTTCCACGGCGTATGGCGAAGTCAAGGCCGCGATGGACAGGTACGAAGTGGACCGGCGCACGGCGTCGTACATCAGTTCGCTGTTCAAGATAGAAGCGATATACAGTTACCGGGGATTTTATCCCTGAGGCGAACAATACCAACGTAGACTCCATCAGAAAGGGCCGGAGTGCGTAACAGGCTTCGAGTAACATCGAAGTCATGCGCTCCGGTTGCTTTTTTTGTGGCCTCAAATCCGATTTCCCCAGTTTTTATTGGGTCGTGTCGATATAGAGAAAGTACATGGAATTACTGAAGGAGTCCTTCATGAACGATACGAAAATACATCCTTCCCGCAGGCCGCTGACCGGCCTTTTTTTCATCAGTTTTCTCATCCTGTTTTTTGAACTTGCCGTTATCCGCTGGTTCGGCTCGTACGTCGTGTTTCTGACCTTCTTCACCAATGTGATCCTGCTGGCGTCGTTTTTGGGCATGTCGGTCGGGTGCCTTGCCGCCGGAAGAAAGCGCGATTACGTAAACCTCGTTCCGATTCTGATGGGAATTGGGGTGGTGGCGGCCGTTGCGATCATGTTCGCTTACGTAAGCGTATCTGGCCTGGCCGTGGACGTCGGGGGGCAGGACTCGCCCCAGAGAGTTTATTTCGGCACGGAGTACAGGCCTCCCGATTTGGCCGCGATAGTCATTCCCAGGGAGGTGATAGCAGGCTTTTTCTTTGCGCTGATCGCGTTGATGTTTATCGGGCCGGGGCAGGTGCTCGGCAGGCACTTCGACATGATCCCCAATCGCGTCAAGGCCTATTCGGTGAATATCGTCGGCAGCCTGGCGGGTATCGTTGCATTCGCCGCGATATCGTATATCTCGCTGTCTCCATTTTGGTGGTTTCTGATCGCGCTCGGGATAGCGTGCTGCTTTTATACCGGCACCGTCAAACGCAGGTTTGCCAATTACGTCCTTACGATCCTGATAATCGCTTTTGTCGGCCTGCTCGGCAAAGGCATTGGGCTGTCGCAGGTTGCCGGCCTGCTGGATACCGAAGTAGGGCGACGCCTGGAACAGCAGGAAATTCGCTGGTCGCCGTATTACATAATTAAATACAACAAGGCCAACCGTTCGATTTCGGTAAACAATATCGGCCATCAGCGGATGGGCGATACCGAGGACAAGGGCGTCGCGTATTCGCTGCCGTATTTTTTGCGCGAACATGTCGGCGGCGACGAGATTAAGAGCGTCTTGATTATCGGCGCGGGGTCGGGCAATGACGTTTCTTCCGCCTGTCTGCGCGATTACGTCGAGCGTATCGACGCGGTAGAGATCGATCCGGAAATTTATGAAATCGGGCGAGAGCATCACCCGCGCCGGCCCTATCAGGATCCGCGAGTTCACATTTATATCAATGACGGGCGCAACTTTCTCAAAATCACCGACAGGAAATACGACCTGATCGTATACGCACTGGTCGATTCGCTGGTCATTCACTCAGGCTACTCCAGCATCCGCCTGGAGAGTTACCTCTTCACGCGCCAGGCATTCGAAGACGTCAAGTCCTGCCTGAATCCCGGCGGGATGTTCGTGGTCTACAATTATTTTCGCCAGGAATGGATCGTCGGTCGCATCGAAAAAACCACCAAGGAGGTGTTTGGCAAAGACGCCCTGGTGATCCCCATGACGGGCGGCCACTACGAACAATCCGCAAAAATCGGGGACGCCCCGAAGCTCAGCAAGACCGGCGGCTATACGATGGTTGTCCTGGACGACAGCGGGGCGATCAATCGCAAATTCAAGGAGAACAAATATTTCCTGATGCCGAAGACCGGGTTTGCGGACACATCGGGGGCGGGGTTTGACATCCCCGTGGCCGATGAGAGCGAATACGTGAAAATGAGACCGGTGGCGGTAACTCAACCCAAGCTACTGCCCGAAGATTCCTGGCCCTTCCTCTATCTCGCCAAGCGCCAGATACCCTGGCTCACTTTGCGCGGAATGGCGATGATGGCGGTGCTCTCGGCAATCATCCTCTTTTTCTTCCTGCCGCGCAAAAAAGCGAAAATGAACTGGACCATGTTCTTCCTCGGCGCGGGCTTCATGCTGCTCGAAACCAAAGGCGTCGTGCAATTTGCGCTGCTGTTCGGCTCGACCTGGTACGTAAACTCGATCGTTTTCTTTGCCATACTCGTAATGATACTCATTGCCAACCTCTACGTAATCAAATTCAAGCCCGAACGCCTGATGCCTTATTACGTCGCCCTGACGGCGATGCTGGTGTTAAACATATTCGTCGGGCTGGAGGTGTTTTTGGGGATGTCGGCCACTGTTCGGATTGTCGGATCGTGTTTGCTGTTCTTTGCGCCGGTATTTTTCGCGGGCGTCATATTCGCCTCGTACTTCCGCAAAAGCAGAAATCCCGACACCGATATGGGCGCCAACATTGCCGGAATCGTCCTGGGCGGGCTGGCCGAAAACCTCTCGCTGATGCTGGGATTCAACCACCTGCTATGGGTCGCGATCGGGTTTTACCTGCTGGCGCGAGTCTTCAAAGGCCGCCTGGCGGGTGCCGCCGCATAATATCGGGAAATGGATTGACAACGCGGCGAAATCGCATATAATTTCCGCCTTGAGAAGTACGCAGGGGCTTATAGCTCAGTTGGCTAGAGCGTCCGGCTGATAACCGGAAGGTCGCTGGTTCGAATCCAGCTAAGCCCAATAGACAACCACAGGGAAGGCCCGCGCCTTCCCTTTTTTTGTGCATTGCGGTCGCGGTGTTTCCTACCCATCTCACCTCTGAAATTTTTCATAAAGCGCGAGTTTTGGAACTTTCTCTTGTTTGGCGTCAAGCGCATAGGATATACTTGTATATTATTATATCACTCAATCGGAGAGGCAACTATGTCAAATCACATCTACCTTTTTCTTGCACTGTTCCTCCTGCTTATCCCGATCGGCTGCGGCGACAATGATACTCCGCCGCCAAGTGATACTGCGTCATCAAATGATGCCGATCCGTCAGAGGACACAGGAATCGATTGGAGCGGCGGCAATGTGAAGGAACTCGCCACGATGAGCGGGCATGATGGTGGTGTGAATTCCATAGCGCTCAGTCCCGACGGTGGGACGCTGGCCTCGGCGAGTAGTGATGGTACGATAAAGTTATGGGACGTATCCAGCGGGGAGGAAAGGGCCACGCTGAGCGGACATGGTAGCGGTGTGAATTCCGTGGCGTTCAGTCCCGACGGCAAGACGCTGGTCTCGGGGGGTTATGATTATACGATAAAGTTGTGGAACGTATCCAGCGGGGAGGAAGTGGCTACGCTGAGCGGGCATGGTGATTGTGTGTGGTCTGTAGCGTTCAGCCCCGACGGCCGGACGCTGGCCTC
>JAUWEX010000138.1 GCA_030607235.1 Planctomycetota bacterium
AGTAGGTGCAAGCGACGCGCCCCGCGCCGAGAAGGCGCGGCAGCGAGCGGCGGGCAGGGCCCGCAGCCAAGTCTTTTTTCCACCCATTACAAGACTCGCTCCCTGTTTTTCACCTTACGGCGAAAAAACGCAGTCGCTTCACTTTTTGCCAATGAGTGGCAACGCTCGGCCTCTTTTTGCCGTCAGGCAAAAAGCAGGGCGCGGGTATTGGAATGAGCGGCTTCTCCCTTATTTGCTGCGGGGCGTCCCCGCCTGCCCTCGCCAAAGAAATCACATCGCGAATCCGCGCACAAGATTTGTCAGTGGATGCAAGCCATGCGCCTCTGTCGCCGAAAGGGCGACAGACAGCGAGCGGGTCTTGGAGCGTGTGCTTGCTCCCCGCTTGGGAACAGGCCCCGCCTGTCAAGCATCGTGCCGCCTCAGATCCAGTCCCAGGTCGGCGACCATTCGCCGGTCGTCCTCGGGCGAGCAGCCGCGCGAAGTCAGGTAGTCGCCGGTCATGATGCCGTTGGCGCCCGCGTAAAAAATCCACGACTGCAAACTGCGTAGCGTATCGGCGCGGCCGCCGCAGACCCTGATGTCGCGGTCGGGCAAGACATAGCGGAACAGCGCGACGATGCGCAGGGCCTCGCGCGGATCGAGCGGCTTGCGGCGCTCCATCGGCGTGCCGGGGCGCGGCATGAGGAAATTCAGCGGCACCGATTCGACGCCGAGTTCTTTGAGCGCCAGCGCCATGTCCAGCCGGTCGTCCCAGTCCTCGCCCATCCCGAAAATTCCGCCGGAGCAGACCTCGACGCCCATCTCGTGGGCGAGGCGGATGGTGTCGACTTTTTCGGGCCACGTGTGGGTGTTGCAGATTTGCGGGAAAAATCTTTCGCTCGTTTCGATGTTGCAGTGAATGCGCCTGACGCCCGCCTCTTTCAGGCGCGCGAAATCGTCGCGGCCGAGTTTGCCCAGGCTGATGCAGACCGGCAGGCCGCCGCCGGAGATGATCTCGGCGGAACACTCGGCGATCGCGGCGATGTCGTCGGCGTCCGGGGTCGGGCCGCTGGTAACGACGCCGAAGCGCGCGGCGCCGTCCTTTCGGGCCTCGGCGCAGGCGCTGCGGATTTTCGCGCCCTCGACCAGGCCGTAGACGGCAACGTCGGCGTTGTGGCGCGAGGACTGCGAACAGAAGGCGCAGTCTTCGCTGCACGCGCCGCTACGGGCGTTGATTATCGCGCAGAAGTCCACGAAACGGCCGCTGTGCCGCTCGCGCAGAAGGTTTGCGCCGTAGAGAATCTCGTCGAGGTCGATGTTCCCGTCGACAAGCACGCCGTATTCCTCGCGACCGACCTGTTCGCCGGTCGCGGTTTTCTTCAAAAGTTTGACCAGTTTTTCGCGCATGAAGGTCTCCGCTATTTCGTCGCGGTGTGCAGGGCGACCACGCCCATGCGGTTGATTTCGTATTGTACGTTTTTGAGGCCGATTTCGCAAAGGTCGTCGCGAAGTTCGTCGGCGCTTGCGAAGTCGGCGATGGTGCGGGCGAGATAGCGGTAGGGGTTTTCGCGGCGGCGGGTGAAGACGCGGCCTATGATGGGCACGACGCGGCGAATGTAGAAGCGCGTGAACGCGGAGGCGCGGTCGGGGCGGGTGAATTCGAGGATGCCGAGCCGCCCGCCGGGGCGCAGAAGGCGTGCGGCCTCGCGCAGGGCCGCGCGGCGGTCGGGCAGGTTGCGCAGGCCGAAGCCGCAGGCGACGATGTCGAAAGATTCGTCGGGCAGTCGCGTGTCGGCGGCGTCGCCGCGGGCCACGCTGACGGTCGGCGCGAGTTTTTCCCTGGCGAGTTTGCGGCACATCCTCTCGATCATCGCGGGCGATAAGTCCAGCGCGTGGACGCTGGCCGAGGCGTTAAGTTTTTTCGCGAAGGCAATCGCCAGGTCGCCCGTCCCGCAGCACAGGTCCAACACGCGCTCCGAGCCGTCGCGGACGCACAGGGCCACCAGGCGCGCGCGCCAGAAGCGGTCGCAGCCGAGACTCAGCACGCGGTTGAGCAGGTCGTAGACGCCGACGAGCGAGTCGAACATCTCGCAGATTTCGCCGGAGGGTTTTTGTCGCGGGGGTGTCATTTCGCGGTTATCTTTTTCAGAAGATCGCGTGAGGGTTCGTGTTTGAGCACGGCGTCGTAGTCGGCCAGCGCCATGCGCGCGGCGAGGTCGTCGGGCCGGTTTTGCGCGACGCAGAGGTAGTCTACCAGTTCGAGGTCCTGTCGTTGGTCTTCGCTCATCTTGTTTTTCGATCCTCCCGTGCGAAGCGGGAATTTTTTTATCCGTTGAGTAGTTTGGGTACGGCGTCGAGGAGTCCGCGCGGCGTGTACATGACTTCGATCTCGCCGCGGCAGTTGTACCAGCAGGCGGTGCAGTCGTTGGCGCGGTAAACTTCGCGCAGGCGGCGCATGATTTCGCCCACGTCGTCGCGGGCGAGGTTGGCGACGGGTCGGCTGCGGAATTCCACGCAGCGCGAGATGTCGCCGTTGGTGTCGATGTTGAAGAACGAGCGTCCCGCCACGCAGCCGGGCACCCCGCCGTCGGCGGCCTGGGGGAAGCGGCGGATGAATTCGGTGTTGCTCAGGAAATGCGGGTAGCGCTTTTTGAGTTCGAGCAGTTTCGTCGCGGCGTCGCGCGGGGGGCTGAATTTCGCCTCACCGGTTTTCATCTCGCAGTAGGGCTGGAGCATGAAGTAGGCGCGGTGTTCGGCGGCGAGTTTGATGAGCGGCTCGATTTCGTCGAGGTTGTCGTGGCGCAGGACGGTCATGAGGTTGACCTTCTGGCGCGGTTTTTCGCGGGTCGACGAAAAATGGTCGAGCGCCTGCACGGCCCTGTCGAACGCGCCCTTGACGCCGCGGCCTGCGTCGTGGCATTCGGCGCGGGCGAAATCGAGCGAGACGCTGACGCCGTAGAGTCCGGCGCGCCACATGGCGCGGGCCTTTTCGCGGGTCGCCAGCCAGCCGTTGGTCGTAACCATCGGCAGGTGCCGCGCGGAGAGGATGCCGACGATGTCGACGATGTCGTCGCGCAGCAGCGGCTCGCCGCCGGCCAGACTAATCATCAGGTTGCCCATGCCGTCGGCGAGTTTGTGCGCGCCCTCTTCGAAGGCGGCCGGTGACTGCTCGTTTTTATCGTGCGGGGTCGACCAGTAAGGGCACATGTCGCAGCGGAAGTTGCAGCGGTAGGTAACCTGCCAGGTGCACCAGATGGGACGCCGGAGAAAGTACGATGAAATCACGCCGAACTTGCGGCGCAGGCCGGATTGCCGCCTGCCGCCGGTCGCGGCGGAGTTATTTTCGGGTGCGCCCATGCCTGCGCGCCCCTACGCGTGGGTCTTATACTGGGTTACGGGGCCGTCCTTGAGTACCTCGCCGAAGGCCCTGGCGTATGCGTCGAGCGGGTCGGCGAAGTCGGTTATCATGGTCTCGGCGCCTTCGTGCGTGGCGCGCGCGCCAGTCTTTGCGACGACCTCGCGCAGATTGTGCGGGTTGTCGATCATCGGGCAGGGCCTGCGGAGGTCTTGGTTGAAGGGCTGGCGGCGGCGGAATTCGGTGAAGAACTCGCCGCGCAGGGCCTCGGCGAGCGACTTGTCGCGCATGTTGTCCTGGGAGTAGTGGCAGAAGACGCAGGCCTCGTAGTCGCCCTTGTTGTTGACGTGGAGGTATTTGCGTCCGCCGGCGATGCAGCCGCCGACGTGCTCGCCGTCGTTCCAGAAATCCATTATCATGATGTTTTTGCGCGAGCGCATGTTTTTGATGGACGAGCCGAGGTGAAGTCGCTGCTCGGGCGTGGGCATCAGGTCGAGGTTGGGCTTGGTGCCGATGGGCATGTAGATGAAGTACCAGCCGAACAGGCAGCCCTTGCCGGACCAGTAATCGACGAATTCGTCGGAGGAGACGATGTGCTCGTTGTTGCGGGTGGCGGTGGCGGAGAAGCCGAACATCACGCCGGCGTCGCGGAGTTTGTCCATGGTCTCGTTGACCTTTTTGAACGCGCCCTTGCCGCGCCGCTCGTCGGTTTCCTTCTCGAAGCCTTCGCAACTGATGGCGGGGAAGACGTTGCCGAGTTTGCCGAGTTTGTCGACCATATCGTCGGTGATGAACATGCCGTTGGTGTAGGTCTGGAAGACGACGTCGTTGTGGGTCTCGAATATGTCGAACAGCGGCTCCCAGTAATAAGGCTCGCCGCCGGTGATGATGAAGAATTTGATGCCGATGTCTTTGGCCTGCCTGACGAGGGTGTCGACCTGCTCGAAGGTGAGGGATTCGCTCTTGTCGTACATGCCCGCGTAGCAGCCGTAGCAGCGCAGCGGACAGGCCATCGTGGGGCTGATGGCGATGAGTCCGGGCGGGTAGAGGCCGAGTTCGTCTTCGATGGAGTGGCGGTATTCGTGGCCGAGAAGCGCCTCTTCGACGAGAAGGTGCTTGATGATCTTGCCGCGGACGACGGGGTTGGTCTGCGTGAGAAAGCGGTTGCAGAGTTCGGTGAGCGGGTGGCGCTGCTCGAATTTTTCGATGATGCCGTCGACGACCGCGGACCATAGTTTGTCTTTGGTGAATTTGCGGGCGATTTTGAGGCCCTTGAGCACGACGTCGCGCGGGTCTTCGACCTTTGGCCGTGTGGCCAGTGCGAGAATGGCGTTGATCGATTTTTCGATGGCGAATTTTTTGACGCTGGATTTTATGCCCATGAACTCCTCCGCTGAAAATGGGTTATGCGTGGATTCTATCGCC
>JAUWEX010000174.1 GCA_030607235.1 Planctomycetota bacterium
CCTCCCTAAAGGCTGCCGTTCGACTGGTTCAGATAAGGGCTGTTATCTACTATTGAGTCTAACGGACAGGCGGACATTTTTGCGCCTTCGCGCGGATTTTCCCGAAATTTTTCCGCAAAAACTCACCACAGAGCACACGGAGAGCACAGAGAATTATAAAGGGGAATTTGATAAGCGGCTCATCGCTCATTATTAAGCAAATCTTGCCGTCATCAGGACTAAAAAGGCTGGCTGTTCTATTCTCACTTCCGCTCGGGCACGTCTACTGCTAAACCCATATCACTTTCCGGCAAGGACTTAATTATAAAACTCGAAAAATCTCTGCGCTCTCTGCATCTCTGCGGTGAAATGTTTTATGCCGGATTGATTTATTTTGGGACCATGCCGAGGAAACGACCGACCTCGGAGACCAGCGCCGAGGCTTGATTGAAGAACTCGCTCATCACCGGCATCCAGTCATACGAACCCATAAACATCAGCACCGCCAGCGCTAACATCGCCGCGAACGCCGTCCGCCTGACGCGTCGCGCCTGCCGCTTCGCAAGATTGCCCCCGTTCCCGGTCATGCCGTAGCCCTTTTCTTCGAGACCGCGCTTGAGCCGGTCGATCTGGCGGGCGGAGATGCTGCGCGATGCGTTGTGGACCATCTCGAAGCGCGCGCCCTCGCCCTCTTCGGCGCAGGCCGCGATGTATCCGGCGTAGTTTTTGAGATTGCGAAACCACTGCGCGATCAGCGGCGCGGCGGCGGCGAGAAAGTCGAGCGCCGGATCCGAGCCGACCTCCGGCCTGTCGGAGGCCACATTTATCACGCCCTCCAGCGTCGGGTGCGAGTCGGCTATCGATATCAGCGGGATCAGCGCACCGCCGTCGAGGCCGGTGATGTTTATCACGAGTCGCTCGTCGTACTCGGCGCCATCCTGCGGGGCGTTGGTCAGAAAAATCCGGCGGCCGCCGTCGGGCATATCTGCGCCATGCGAGCACATCACGCAGACGTCGGCGCGGGTGAATTTTTTGAGGAATTGCTCGAGCGCGGCGAGGAATTTTTCGCGCCGCAGGTACGACATCCGGCAGTAAAGATCGCCCAGGTCGGAGCCGCGCGGATCGGACTCGTACGCGGCGAGGATTTTGCCGCACTGGCGCAGTCCGGCGGTCAGCGCGTTAAGACGCCGACGCGAGACGGAGGGCGCATTTTCGGAAAGGGGGCGCTTCATGTCATTTTTGTTCATGCGATTAACCTCAGCACTTATGGACCAATTGCATAATTGCATGAGTGAATTCGCAATTCCCGTGCCCTCCGCGCGCGGCCCGAAACCGGCTGATTTTACTGAACTTATGACGATTTTTTGTCGCCGACGCGAAAAGTGTCCATTTTCTTTCCCATCTTGGGAAAAACGCGCTCACAGCAGCAACAAGCAAGCGGGGTTTGAACAATATGGAAAATGCAAATAGCCTTCGGCGGCATTTTCTGTTATAATTCCGCCTCGAAAAATTCTCGGAGATCGCAATGCCCGGAAAAAAAATCGAGCGGCGCCCCGTTTCAAAGGACGAAATCGAGCGGCGCGGCGGATTTAGACTGGCCGATTGCTACCAGTGCGGCAAATGCTCGGCAGGCTGCCCCATGACCGACTACATGGACCTCCTGCCGCACCAGATCGTCCGCTTCTGCCAACTCGATTCACCCGAACTCATCGAAAAAGCCTTGCGCAGTCGCACCATCTGGCTGTGCGTCTCGTGCGAGACCTGCTCGGCGCGCTGTCCCAAAGACTTCGACATCGCCCACCTGATGGACACACTGCGCGAAATAGCGCTCGAACGCGACCTGACCCATCCCGACGCCGACAACATCGCCGCCTTCCACAGCGTGTTCATGTGGAGCGTCGAAAAGACCGGACGCCTCAACGAATTCCCGCTGGCGGTCGGCTACAAACTGCGGTCGATGGACTTCTTCACCGACGTGATGCGCTTCCCTAAGATGGTCCTCAACCGCAAGATCCACTTCCTGCCCACGCGCATCAAGGGCGTGAAGGCGATCAAAGAAATTTTCAGAAAATGTCGCGAACTCGAAAACAACGAGGGTCGATCATGAAACTCGGTTACTATCCGGGCTGCTCGCTCGAAGGCACGGCGGTGGACTACGGTATCTCGGTCAAAAAGATGGCCGAAGCGCTGGGCTGGGACCTGAACGAGATTTACGACTGGAACTGCTGCGGCGCGACCGCAGCCCACCAGACCAACCACGCGCTGGCGCTGGCGCTGCCCGCGCGCAACCTCGCGCTGGCCGAGGAACAGGGCCTGACGGAAGTCTTCGCGCCATGCGCGGCGTGCAGCCACAGGCTCATCCAGACCAACCACGAACTCGCCCAGGACGACGCACTCGCCGAAAAAATCAACGGCGTGATCGACAAAAACTACCGCGGCGGCGTGCGCGTGCTCAACCTCATCGAGGCGCTGCTCGAATTCGCGCCCGACCTCGAGAGCAAAATCACCATGAAATTCGACGGCCTCAAGGTCGCCTGCTACTACGGCTGTTTGCTGCTGCGCCAGCCGAAGGTGATGAAATTCGACGACCCCGAACAGCCCTCGAGCATGGAAAAAATCACCGCCGCGCTCGGCGCCGAGCCACTGGATTGGCCGTTCAGGACCGAGTGCTGCGGCGCGGGCCTGTCGATGAGCGGCAAAGACGCCGTCGTCGACCTGACGCACAAAATCCTGGAGAACGCCACGTATCACGGCGCGCAGGCCATCGTCGTGGCCTGCCCCATGTGCCACTCCAACCTCGACATGCGCCAGATAAACGTAAACCAGCGATACAGCCACTACGAAATACCCATCGTATACCTCAGCCAGATGGTCGGGCTGGCGCTGGGAATCGGCGCGGGCGAACTGGGCATGAACAAGCACTTCATCCCCGCCGCGCACATCGCCGAGCGACTGCTGCCGGCGTAAGAATTGATGCAGAGAGGATCAACATGTCTCGAATAGGCGTATTCGTATGCCACTGCGGCGAAAACATAGGCCGAACCGTTGACTGCGAGCGCGTAGCGCGCGAATGCGGCAAGGTCCCCGGCGTCGCCATATCGGTCAGCTACAAATACATGTGCTCCGACCCCGGCCAGTCGCTCATCAAGGACGCGATCAAAGAGCACAACCTCACCGGCATCGTCGTCTCGGCCTGTTCGCCGCGAATGCACGAAAACACCTTCCGCCGCGTCGCCGAGCAAGCGGGCGTCAACCCGTTCCTCTGCGAGATGGCCAACATCCGCGAGCACTGCTCGTGGGTGCACGATGACCGCGAGGTCGCCACGCAGAAGGCCATCGACCTGACCAGGATCATGATCGAAAAGGTGCGCTACAACACGCCGCTCTATCCCATCCGCGTACCGGTTACGCGGCGCGCGCTGGTCATCGGCGGCGGCATCGCCGGTATCCAGGCCGCGCTCGACAGCGCCAACGGCGGCCGCGAGGTCGTCCTCGTCGAGAAGGAACCCTCCAGCGGCGGCCACATGGCGCAACTCAGCGAGACCTTCCCCACGCTGGACTGCTCACAGTGCATCCTGACCCCGCGCATGGTCGAACTCGCCTCGCACCCGAATATCACGATGCACACCTTCTCTGAAGTCGAAAAGGTCGAAGGCTTCATCGGCAACTTCAAGGTTACAATCCGCAAAAAGGCGCGCTCGGTCGACCTCGACAAGTGCACCGGCTGCGGGCTGTGCGCGATAAAGTGCCCGCAGAAAAAAATCCCCTCGGAATTCGACTGCGGCCTAGACACAAGAACCGCGATCTACACGCCCTTCCCCCAGGCCGTGCCCAACAAGCCCGTGATCGACCGCGAAAATTGCCTGAAATTCACCGCCGACAAATGCGGCGTTTGCGAAAAGGTCTGCCCCGTCGGCGCGATAGACTACGAGATGCAGGACGAACTGGTCGAAGAAGAAATCGGCGCCATCGTCGTGGCCACCGGCTACCAGGTAATGGACGCCGACCTCTACGGCGAGTACGGCTATGGCAAATATCCCGACGTAATCACCGGAATGCACTTCGAGCGCCTCGCCAGCGCCTCCGGGCCGACGGGCGGCAAAATCCTGCGGCC
>JAUWEX010000301.1 GCA_030607235.1 Planctomycetota bacterium
CGTCGATGTTCTCGCGCTTCTCGGCGGTCGTCGCAAGCACCAGCACTCTGTCATCGTGCACCTCACAAAAGCCGCCGTGAACGGCAAAAAAAACATCCTCGCCTTCTTCGTCGGTGCGTCCCGTACCGGCACGCAAAACGCAGGGCACCAGAGGCGTGATAAACGAAATATGCCCGGGGAGCACGCCAAAGCAGCCTCCGACCCCCTCCGCGACCACTTTATAGTAGTCGCCTTCTTCCATGACGCCTCCTGCGGTCATGATTTTCAGGCTTATCCTGTCGTCGCTCATTGATTAGATATCCTTTGCTTTCCGGCGAGCGTCTTCGACGTTGCCAACCATGTAAAACGCCTGCTCGGGGATGTCGTCGCACTTGCCCGAAAGTATCAGTTCAAAACTGTCCAGCGTCTCCGAAAGCGGCACGTAGCGCCCCGGCGTGCCGGTAAACTGCTCCGCGACGAAGAACGGCTGCGAGAGGAATTTCTGAATTTTCCTGGCGCGGAACACCATCGTTTTGTCGTCGTCGTTGAGTTCGTCCATACCGAGAATGTTGATAATGTCCTGAAGGTCCTTGTATCTTTGAAGGGTACGCTGAACTTCACGCGCGATTGCGTAGTGCTTCTCACCGATAATTTTCGGATCGAGAATCTTCGAGGTCGAATCGAGCGGGTCAACCGCCGGATAAATACCGAGCTCCACGATCTTGCGCGAGAGAACCGTCGTCGCGTCGAGGTGCGAGAAGGTCGTCGCAGGCGCGGGGTCGGTCAGGTCGTCGGCCGGCACGTAAATCGCCTGTACCGAAGTGATGGATCCCTTCTTGGTCGACGTGATACGCTCCTGCAGCGCGCCGAGATCGGTGCCCAGGGTCGGCTGATAACCCACCGCCGAAGGCATACGGCCCAAAAGCGCCGAGACCTCGCTGTTGGCCTGCGTAAAGCGGAATATGTTGTCGATGAAGAGCAGCACGTCCTGGCCTTCGTCGTCGCGGAAGTATTCCGCCACAGACAGCGCCGAGAACGCCACACGCGCCCTCGCGCCGGGCGATTCGTTCATCTGGCCGTAGATCAGCGCGGTCTTGTCGAGGACGCCCGATTCCTTCATTTCGTACCACAACTGCGTTCCCTCGCGGGTACGCTCGCCCACTCCGGCGAACACGGAGTAGCCGCCGTGCTCGGACGCGACGTTGCGGATGAGTTCCATGATGATGACCGTCTTGCCGACGCCCGCGCCGCCGAACAGGCCGACCTTGCCGCCCTTAGTGTAGGGTTCGAGCAGGTCGACAACCTTGATACCGGTTTCGAGCATGTTGACATGAGTATCCTGCTCGGTAAACGAGGGGGCCTCGCAGTGAATCGGGCGACGCTTGTCGGTATTGATCGGCCCCTGCTCGTCGACCGGTTCGCCGAGGACGTTGAGAATACGGCCCAAGACCTCCTTGCCGACAGGCACGGTGATCTTGTCGCCGGTGTCTTCGACCTGAAAACCGCGAACCAGTCCGTCGGTGGTATCCATCGCTATGCAGCGCACGGTGTTCTCGCCGAGGTGCTGGGCGACTTCAACCACGAGGTCCTTCGCATCGGGGCGCTTGATCTTGAGTGCGTTGTTGATAGCCGGCAGTTCCGCGTCATCGAATTGCACATCGACGACCGCGCCGATAACCTGCTTAACTTTTCCGAGACTCATTGCATTGCTCCACTATTCTTGGCTCTACCGCCCGGCGTTTCCCGCCGCGCGGATCGTTGTCAGCCTTTAAGGGCTTCGGCCCCGCCGACAATCTCCAGGATTTCGGTCGTAATCGCGGACTGCCGGGCCTTGTTGTAGGTCAGGGTCAGCGAGAAAATCATATCTTCGGCGTTTTTGGTTGCGTTGGCCATTGCCACCATGCGGGCGCTCAATTCGCTGGCGTAGGATTCGAGCAGCGCGCGGTAAATCATCGTCGAAAGATAACGCGGCAACAGCAATCGCGCGAACTCCGCGGTATCTTCCGGTTCGTATTCAAAAACGTCCGCACCTCCGTCGTGCACGCGATCTTCCGGTGGGATCAACTGCTTCAAATGCGCGATATCGAATGGAAGTAGTTTTTTTACGACAATATTCTGCGTCATCGCCGATTTGAACTCGTTGTAAACCATAAAAAGAGTGTCGATATTCCCGTCGCAGAACTCCCTGTTGAGTTTGTCCGAAATTTTATCCGCCAGGGCGTAATCGAGATCGTCCATCACATCGGCGTATTCGCTCATCATATCAAAACCCGCCCGACGGCAATAAGCGCCCGCCTTTTTGCCCACGGCCATGTAGCGCGCTTCCTTGCCGCTGATACTGCCGGCGTAAGATGCAACCTTTTTCATGAGATTGGAGTTGAACCCGGCGCATAACCCGCGATCGGAGGAGATCACGAGGACGCCGAATTTCTGCGGGTCGTCTTTATGGTGCAACAGAGGATGATCGATCGAACTCAGTTCGGGCAATAC
>JAUWEX010000260.1 GCA_030607235.1 Planctomycetota bacterium
GGCCGCAGCCCATGCCGAGAATTTGGTACTTGCCGTCCTCGTATTCGCGGGCGATGCAGATCGCGTTGGATTTCACGTGCTTGACGTGCCGCAGGACGAAATCGTACAGCCCGGCACGCTTCTCCGGCGGCGCGCCCTTCGTCGCCACGCCGACCATAAGTTTCTTGCCGCTGTTGGGGCAAGCCATCTCAACGGCCGGTCTGACGAGATCGGCGAAATTGTCGCACAGGTAGAAACTCGTGTCGCGTTCCTGTTCCAGAAGCCCCCCGTCGATGAAGCGCAGGCGCGTGCGGTCCGCGCGCATCGGCATCATCTCGCCGTATTCCAGCAGACGCAGGCCGGCCTTGGCCTTGCCCAGTTCGCGGATGTACTCCAGCGCGTCCTCCTCGACGCTCGGCGCGAGGATCACCTCGACGAATCGGTCTTTGATCAGTTCCGCCACGCCGCGGCTAAGCGGGCGGGTCATCGCGATCACGCTGCCGAACGACGAGACCGGGTCGCCCTGCCACGCGCGCTCGAAGGCCTCCTCCAGCGTCGCGCCCGTCGCGTAGCCGCAGGGATTGGTGTGCTTGATGATCGAAACGGCGATGTAGTTATGCAGTTCGAGGACGCTGTTGAGCGCGGCCTCGGCGTCGACGTAATTGTTGTAGCCCATCGGCCCGCCGCGGACCTGTTTGCAGTGCGCCACGGACGGCTCGTCGGTCGCGGCGGTCCGGTACAGCCAGCCCTTCTGGTGCCAGTTCTCGGCGTAGCGGCCGAGTTGCTCTCCCTCGACGTACTTCAGCCGCTTGACCTTGCCGCCCTTCAGCCGGTCGGCGAAGAACGTGTTGATCGCCGCGTCGTAGTCGGCCGTGCGCTCGAACGCCTCGACCATCAGCGATTGCAGCGTCTCGTCGCCGAGTCCGCCGGTTACTTTCATCTCGTCGATGATTCCGGCGTAGCGCGAGGGATCGACCACGACCGCGATCGCGCCGAAATTTTTCGCCGCCGCGCGGATCATGCACGGCCCGCCGATGTCGACGTTCTCCACGGCCTTCTCCACCGTTACGCCCGCCTCGGCGGCAACCTTCTCGAACGGATAGAGGTTGCACACGACCATGTCGATGGTCGGGATGCCGAGTTCGGCAGCCTGTTTGACGTGTTTCTCGTCGTCGCGCTTGAACAACAGCGCGCTTTCGTAGTTGAACGAGATGGTCTTCATGCGGCCGTCGAAGTAGTCGTCCTTATCGTTTCCGGTAACTTCGCGGATTGGCACGATCTCGACGCCCGCGTCCGCGAGGACCTTTGCCGTGCCGCCGGTGGAGATGATCCTGACGCCCTGCGAGGCGAGGAACTGCGCGAATTCGACGACGCCGGACTTGTCGCTGACGCTGATGACGGCTGTCTTGATTTTAAGCATAACTGCGATTCTCCTGTGGACATGAGCGAGTGCAATCCAAGTGGTCTGCGAATTGGAAACGCTATTTTCGCCAAGACGCGCCTTTTTTCAAGCAAAAACTCCCCGCCGCGAAAACGAATCTCCTTGCAGCCGACCCCGAAGGCGTTATAATTTTACCAAGCGGCCATTTTGCCGCTTATAAGGAATACACATTCAGAGGAATTCTATGTCGAAAAGTATGAAACCAATTCGCGTATTCATCGCCTCCCCCGGCGGTCTGGAAAAAGAAAGAAAAGCCTTCCATGATGTGATAGATGAATACAACAAGCATGAAGCGAATCCGCGTAATATCCATTTTTATCCCATTGGTAGTGAAATCGCCCCTGGAGGTCGAGGCAGATCACAAGACAAAATAAATGAAGAATTAAAAAAATGCGATTATATGGTACTCGTTCTTCATGACAGATGGGGCAGTTCGCCGAACCCACCGGGCGAAGGGATATATTCATCCGGGACTGAAGAAGAATATTATCTTGCCCTTAAATGCTGTCGCTCAAATACTATGCAAGATGTCGTCGTTTTCTTCAAGAAAATCGCCTCTAAGAAGATAGCCAATCCCGACTCCCAGTTACAGAAAGTTCTCAAATTCAAAGAAGGCTTTCAGATAAACAAGAATATGTCATATAAGGAATTTAATAATCCGAAATCCTTTGAAGATTTGATGCGACGCCATCTGGCAATCTGGTTGCAATTCGCAGAACAAGAACAACAAGCAGACAGTAAAGCAGATCAGGCAGTACCAAAGCAAACAATAAGCATTTCTCTTGCTCCAGAAGAATTGAAACTAATTGAAAAAGCAAAACAATATGCTGACGAAGGAAAACTACTGGAAGCCGAGGAACATTTCGCACGCGCAATAGTAAAGGGCCATAATCCCACAGCATTTAACCAATACGGCCTTTTTCTAAAAAGAGTCGGCAGGCTATCGCAAGCCCTTGTGATGTGTGAAAGAGTCCTGGAACTGGCAAAACTGGTTAACGATGAAGAATGGAACGCCATCGCCTACGGCAACTTGGGACTCGTATACCGAACCCGGGGCGATCTGGATAAAGCCGAAGAGATGCACCTTAAATCCCTTGAGATAGACGAAAAACTCGACAGACTGGAGGGCGTGGCCGCCGATTACGGCAACCTGGGAATCGTATACCGAACCCGATGCGATCTAAATAAAGCCGAGGCAATGCATCTCAAATCTATCAAGATATGTGAACAAAACGATTTACAGGAGATAATGGCAAGTCAATACGGCAATCTGGGGATCGTATACCGAACCCGAGGCAATCTGAAAAAGGCCGAAGAGATGTTCCTCAAATCCCTTGAGATACACGAAAAACTCGGCAAACTGGGGGGCATGGCCGCCGATTACAGCAACATGGGACTCATATATCGAACCCGGGGCAATCTGAAAAAGGCCGAAGAGATGTTCCTCAAATCCCTTGAGATACACGAAAAACTCGGCA
>JAUWEX010000367.1 GCA_030607235.1 Planctomycetota bacterium
GTCGTTGCGCAGTATCGAAGGCTCGGCGAACTCCTCGACGGCGTGGCCGCAGTTTATCACGACGCCATCGACTATGCGCGCGTCGATTTTTTCAAGTTCGGGCTTTATCGCGTCCAAAACGTCGCGCCCGATCAGGCCCGAGGTCCTGTGGATGCGATACGCGGCCTCGACCAGACTGTCGCGCCGCACGTCGCAGCCGCCGAAAACGATGTTTTCCAGCGGAACCAGCTTTATATCCGCAAACTGCGGCAGTTCCGTAACCAGCCCCGCCTTGGAGACCAGCCCCCGCTTGATGCCCTCGATTCCGGCGACCACGCAGGTCGCCACGGCGCCGTAGGCCCCGATGAGCCACACGCCGAGTTTTCTCTTTTTGATTTCTTTTTTAGTCATGATGCCGTTCCAAAGAATGATTCAATGGCAAACGCGGGCCAGACCGTAAGCCGGGCCCGCGCTCACCGAAAACGCGGTAATCTTTATCCGAATATCAGGGTTGCTTCAATCAATTCAATGCGTCGTGTCAGGCGACCGATTTTCTTTTCGAGATCCTTCCTGATTTTGTCCGCATCTTCTTTGCCGATCTTACCGACGGCCGCCTTCATTTCAACGTCTTCCAGTTGACGTTCGGCGTTGAAGCGTTCCAGTTTGGCATTGAGCACAACCGACTGCTGTTCGAGCATCTCTCTGCGGCAATTCGACAGCGCCATCACGCAGTAACTCGTAACCAGCGAGGGGTTGCCCTCGTACCAGCGCTCTTCGTACTGGTTGAGCCAGGAGCCGTCTTCGCGCTGAAGCGAGATGATCTTTTCGGAGAGTTCGACCGCCCAGTTGTGGTGCTTGTCGTCAGGCGTTATGATGATATGCGCGCCGTACATCAACAGCGCCTTGCTCATCGTGTTGTAGTAATAATACAGGCCCTGCTTGTCTTTGTTGTTTTTGTGCGTAAGGCCGGGATTGCGCTCGAAGGTATAATTCTTCACGATCCAGTTGAAGGCCTGCCGCAGGCGATCGCTGTCCTTTGGCTCGCCCATATAAAGCATCGACTTGATAAACGCCGCAGTCATGCTGCCGTAACTGGGCATGTTGATCTTGCCTTTGACCTTCGATGTCGACTCGACCTTGCTGCCCCGCGGATTGTGGCGCGCGCCGCCGTCGTGAATTGGATCGACCTCTTTTGTGTGTTTTTTGTCGTAAACGTTTTCATCGGTGTTCTGGCATTTCTTCACGAAGACCTTGGCCTTTTTGAAAACCGGATCATCGGCCTTCAGGCCCGACTCCCGCAGACCTTCGATGGCGGTGTCCGCGGGCGGCAGCGCCGGGCGGCCCATCTTCTGGCCGTAGCCCCAGCCACCGTAAAAGTCGTCCTCTTCGGTCATCTGGTCGGTTTCGTCGTACTGGATGCTTCGCAGGAATTTCTGGCCGTCTTTGATTATCTTGGCGTACTTGTCGCTGTCCAGCAGCGCGAAAACCCTGATGCAGATGCCGGTCTTGTAGATGTAGTAGCCGGTCTCGGGATTCGTAATCGAGCCGTCCTTCTGAACCTTGTTCAAGAGATACTTGACGCCCTTCTGGAAATACGGCTTGTTGACTTCGTCCTTGGCGTAGGGGCTTTCAAGAATCGCCAACAGCGCCAGCCCGGTTATGCCTACGTTATCCATGTAGACGGGGCTGTCGCCGTCGCGCGAGGGCACATCAACACCGTAACTGCCGTCCTCGTGCATCGCCTTTTCCATAAACCGTATTCCGCGCAGAATCGCGTCGTCGATTTTTTTGTTGATTTCCGCCTGCGTGGGCACGGCGGGCTTCGCCGACTGCGGCTGGGCCAGCGTGGTCGCAGGCACGGTAGTTAATGCCACGGCTGCCATCACGGCAACCACCGCGGCAATAATTACGAATCGTTTCATCACAACATCCTCCAAAGTGCTGGATTATTTTTCGAGTGCTTTTTCAAGTTCGGCGATTCGCGCCTTGATGG
>JAUWEX010000267.1 GCA_030607235.1 Planctomycetota bacterium
GAGTTGCCGATGGCGACGAATCCCGAAGCGCGGAATTTTCCACCGCGCAACCGCATCATCAGCGGCCTGTCGATGGGCGTGGTTATAGTTGAGGCGTCGCGCAGGAGCGGCTCGCTGCTGACCGCTAACTGGGCGCAGGAGCAGGGCCGCGAGGTCTTCGCGGTGCCCGGCAAGATCGACAACCCGCTTTCGATGGGGCCGCACGACCTGATAAAGAGCGGCGCGAAACTCGTCTCCGACACCGCCGACATCATCGACGAACTGGGCGAGGCGGGCAAGGCGCTGGACACGCCGCAGGCACAGCGGGACTTGTTTGAGATGCGCCTGGATGGGCTAAACGACCGCGAGAAGGCGGTGGTGGCGGTGCTGAAATGCGACGAGGCGCAAGGGATGGACGAGATCGCCGACGCGGCGCGGCTACCGATTTCGGTGGTGATGAGCACGATGACGATTTTGCAGGTCAAGAAGATCGTTCGCGACGAAGGCGGCAAGCGCTTCACGCTTCGCTGAAAACCGGGAACAACACCAATTTCACCGCAAAGTCGCCGAGGACGCAGGGGTTCCAAAAAATTTTCTATCTGCGCCCGCCACACGCCGCGTCAAGCAAGCCCGCCAAAAACCGTGTCGGGCAAGTTTGTTATTGAGGCGCTCTGGCGATAAGGGCTGCTTTGCACTGAAAAGGCATGGGTTTTCCAGATCGAAAAAATCTCTGCGCTCTCTGCGTCTCCGCGGTGGAATACAATATCTTAACATGCTCTAGCCTTTTGACCAGCGCAGGAGGCGCAGGCCGGCGGCGATTTTGGAGCGTAATGAGGCGAAGTCGCGCAGCGAGAGTATTTCGCGCAGGATGACTTTGGGCCGCATGTAAAATCTGCGGTGCGCGATGCGGAGGATTTCCTTGAGTTTGCGCTCGTCCCAGTGCTCGGTCAGCATCACCGGCCGCTTGCGGTCTTTGTCCATCGGGTTTTGCGCGTCGACCTCGGCGTACCAGCCGTTGGCGATCGCGTCTTCGTACATCCTGGTGCCGGGGAACGGCGAGAGGACGCTGAACTGCGCGTAGTCCGCGCCGATTTCGCGGGCGAATTCGATGGTGCGCAGTGAGTCTTCCCACGTCTCGACGGGGATGCCGAGGATGAAGTAGGCCATCGTGCGGATTCCTGCGGCGCGGGTCGCGGCGAAGGCGCGGCGGACCATATCCGGCGTGGTGCCTTTGCGCAGCCAGTCCAGCGCCTTCTGCGAGGCGGATTCCACACCGTAGGCGATCATCGAGCAGCCGGCGCGTTTCATCAGCGCCAGCATTTCGGGGTCGACGATGTTGACGCGGCCCTCGCACTTCCAGTCGATCTTCAGCCTTTCGCGCAGGATGCCCTTGCAGACGGCCTTGACGCGCTTGACGTCAACGGTGAAAAGGTCGTCGTAGACGATGATCGAGCGGATGCCGTGCTTCTGGACGATTTCGCGCATCTCGGCGAGGATGTTGTCGGCGCTGCGTGCGCGCCACTTCGAGGCGAAGGTCGACTTGTCGCAAAACACGCACTGGTAGGGGCAGCCGCGCGAGGTAAACATGCTCGTAACGCCGCGGCCCTTGCTCAACAGGTAGCGGTAGCGCGCTGCGGGCAGCAGGTCGCGCGCGGGAAACGGCAGCGAGTCGAGGTCGGCGATGAGTTCGGCGGGCGGGTTGATTTTTTCGCGTGTGATAACTCCGGGCATATCGCCGACGTCGCGCCCTTCTGCGAGCGCGGCGACCACGTCGACGAAAGAACGCTCGCATTCGCCGTACATCGCGTAATCGATCTCGGGTGCGTCGTCGAAGACTTGTTGCTTGACCGCGGCGACGTGCGCGCCGCCGATGACGAGGGTTTTGCAGTGCGGACGTGCGAGTTTTATCGCGCGGTAGGACGTGTCACAGACCGGCGTCATCGCCGTAACGCCGACCAGTTCGGGGCGCAAATCCGCAAGGTGCCGCTCGTACTCGTCCCAGGTCATCTGCATCGCGAAGCCGTCAATTATCGCGACATCATGCCCGGCCTGCCGCAGCACCGCGGCGAGATACGCCAGCCCGAGCGGCGGAACGACGATCGTTTCGTACGCGGGCTGTCGGGGCGGTGGCTGGACGAGCAGTATTTTCATATCAGTCTTTCAGCGAAATTTCTTTTGCGCTTATGCGAAACCTTTTTAGGAGTTTTCGGATTTCGCGCGCGCTCAACTTGCGAATTTTCCGGTACTCGCGGCGCTTGCGCAACATACGCGGCGCGCCGAGCAATCCGGCGCAGCAGGCCTTGATAAAAATCCAGCCCAGCGAAAACGCGGAGCCGTTTTCGGTAAACCGCCCCGCCGCGCCCCGGCCGGATAGCGCGCCCCAGACCTGGAGGATCAAACGTTTGAACGTGTGCCACGGGCTTGCGAGGAGCGTCGTAACCGGCAGGCACTTCAGCGCGACCCAAATGCGGTTGCGCTCGACGAGGTAGGCCTTGAGCGGCGAGTAGCGTCCGGCGGTGGCGGAGTACTTGTGGTAGACCACGGCCTGCGGCACGTAGCGGCAGCCCCAGCCGGCGAAGCGGATCCGCAGGCCGATGTCGGTGTCATCGCCGTAGGCGAAGAAGTCTTCGTCGAGCGGGCCGACTTCGTCGAGGGCGGCGCGGCGGTAGAGCGCGGCGCAGCCGCTGGGGAACAGCGCCTCGTGCGGCTCGTCGAAGCGGCCGTCGTCCTTCTCCAGCCGCCCCCAGCCACGGTTCAGGCCGTCGGGATACATGAGGTGGCCGATGTTGTCGAGAGTGTCGCGGTCGTAGTAGTTCAGGATTTTGCAGGAGAACAT
>JAUWEX010000243.1 GCA_030607235.1 Planctomycetota bacterium
GTCGTTGCAATGGATGATATCCACGTCCCAGTTGAAGACCTTGATCGTCTCGATCGCGGCGCGCGCAAAGAACACGAACCGCTCGCAGTTGTCGCGGTAGTCGCCTTCGGGTTGCCCGTAAAGGCCGTCGCGGTCGTAATAGTTGTCCTGTCGGATGAAGTAGACGGGCACGTTGGATTTGGGCAGTCGGCCCGAGAGGATTTCGCCGGTGATGACCGAACCGTGTATCGGTATCGAGAGCGTCTTGCCGGTCGGGATGATGTCGAAGTTTCCCGCGGCCGTTTGTCGGTAATAGGGCGTGATTACCGATATATCGCAGCCGGCTTCCAGCAGATGCTTGGGCAGCGCGCCGGAAACGTCGGCCAGCCCACCGGTTTTGGCGAAGGGGGCTGCTTCGCTGGTGATGAATAAGGCTTTCATTTCGGCTCCTGTTCTTTCAAGAAAACACACGCGGGAAATACCCGACGACAAAGTACCGCGATCATATCTTGATTTCTCGCAGGAACTGCGCGGCGTTCTCCGGCGGAACCGGGTTGATGTAAAATCCCGTTCCCCACTCGAAGCCTGCCACCTTGGTCAGGCGCGGGATGATCTCGATGTGCCAGTGGTAATAATTCATGTTGGCCTTGTCGAACGGCCCCGTGTGGATGATGTAGTTGTACGGCGGGTAATCCAGGGCCTTTTCGAGTTTGAGCAGCGTCCTCTTGAGTATCACGGCCAGTTCTTCCATGTCCGAATCCGGCAGGTCCTCGAAATGCGAGGCGTGGTACTTGGGCAGTATCCACGTCTCGAAAGGGAACCGCGGCGCGTATGGGTGGAAGGCGACGAACTTGTTGTGATTGAAAACCAGTCTGTCTTCGGTTTCGATTTCCTGGCGAATCATGTCGCAGTATATGCAGCGGCCGCGGTAGTTGAAAAACGCCTCGCTGCCGCGCATCTCTTCGATAACGGCCTTGGGCACGACCGGCGTTACGATGAGTTGCGAGTGTGTGTGCTCCAGCGACGCGCCCGCCGCGACGCCGACGTTTTTGAACAGCATACCGTAACCGAATCGCTTGTCTTTTTTCAGATCGCGTAGCCTGTCGCGATAGGTGCGGATGACGTTCTGAACGTGGCCGTCGTCCAGTGCAGTCAGCGAAATGTCGTGTCGGGGCGTTTCGATGATGACCTCGTGGGCGCCGATGCCGTTCATCTTGTCGTAGATGCCTTCGCCGCGCTTGGCCAGATCGCCTTCGATGCGCAGCGCGGGGAATTTGTTGGGCACGACGCGCACGTCCCAGCCCTTGGTGTTGGGCAGGGTGCCGCTCTTGCGGAAGGCGAATATCTCCGGCGGGGTCTTGTCTTCGTTGCCTTCGCAGAACGGGCAGAACGACGCCTTGACGGGCTGGTTCTCGGTGATGAAGTCGGTGGGCCTCTTGGCCCGATCGGTTGCGATGATTACCCAGCGTCCGGTTATGGGGTCTTTTCTTAGTTCCGGCATTTTGCGAACATCCTTCTTATATATTATGGAATAAACGGTATCTGCGATTTCTATTTTTTACCATACCGACGTATCATATTCTTCCGTGGGGGAATTTACAATGATGGGAGCGCTGGCCGGGATTTTTTCCATGACCCTGTCGCCCTTCCTAAGTTCAACGAAGAAGTCGATAGTTTGATCTTCGTTGAGCGCGAACATATCGAACGGCATCGCGATTTCCAGGATCGAATCCGCCGCCGCGCCGACTTCGACCCCTTCTTTTGCGAAGCCGTTGCCGAGTTCGATTGCGCATTGCCCCGCTTCGTCGAGCGACACCTTGACCCAGCCCTGCTGCGGATGGGTGAAGTTAAGCCGGACCGAATCGCCGGCCTTCATAACATCCGCCGCGTGTTCCGCCATGTCGATACGGACGAAGAGGCTGACGCTGTCGAAGCCGAAATGCACCTCGCGCAAGACGTTTTCGGCGGCCTTGTCCATCGCGCCCTGTTCGGCTTCCGCCGAATACAGCCCCGCGCCGAGCCACTCGAAAAAACTCGTAATGCGACCGTCCATTTTTATATTGAGCATCGTACGCGGCGGCGTAAACAGTTCCCGCGCGGCGGCCCGCTTGATCGGGACGTCGAGGTTTTCCGGAGGCTCCGCATCGAGAAGTTGGTATACGTTTTTCAGGTGCAGTCGGAATTGCATGTCGAATTCCAGATCGTTGGCCGAGGAGTGATCCGGGCCGAACCACCAGTACCAGTCGCTGCCCTGAGCGATTAGCAACTCTTCTTCGACCTTCGCGACGATTTGCGGGTCAAGGTTGCCTTCGGCCTTGCGCGCCTCGAAAAATTCCTTGGCCTGGTTGAGCCGCTCCCAACCCTCAACGTCTTCCTGATTGCCGATCCAGATGTGGAAATCGTGGTTGATCCAAGAACCCGGGTAGAGGTCGCCGATATGGCCGGTTTCGAGCCTCATGTCCAGGCATTCGGCGAAAGTTGCGGGCGCTACGCCGTCCATTTCGCAGATGAGCCGGAAAAGCCCCGTCAGGAAATCGATGCCCTGATTTGGGTAATGCTCCCACGCGTTCTCGCCGTCGAGGATCACGCTGACAAACAGCGGCTTGCCCCGGTAGGAGGCGAGGATTTTGCGCAGGCGCGCTTCGAAGTCCGCCACCGCGGCGTTGGCGTCGTTGGCGCTGTACTGAAAGCCGATAAGGTCCGAGAGGTAGTGGTCGCGGAAGAACATGGAAATCTTCGCGCCGCCGCCCTCGGCGACGTAAGGCTTGTAGAGCGTTGCGGGATTGAGCACGTGACCCATGTCGTCGCGCTTAATCGGCTGGCCGATCGAATGCGCCAGTATTTCCTCGTCGGTGGCGATCCACTCGATACCGGCCTCGGCCAGTATCGGCACAATATCGGTGCTGACCGAGCCTTCCGCCGGCCACATGCCGCGCGGCCTGCGGCCGAAGATTTTTTCGTGGTACTCGATCGCGCGCCTAACTTGTTCGTGGGCGTAGCGGCGGTTGTCGGTCTGGGTGAACGGCAGGCGCACCCCAGGCATACAGCGCTTGGCGCAGTTTATGTCAACCAGCAGCGGCAGTATCGGGTGGTAAAACGGCGTTGTGGTCAGTTCCAGTT
>JAUWEX010000018.1 GCA_030607235.1 Planctomycetota bacterium
ACGCGCTCGCGTGCGGGCGAACCGAAATCAAGGTATAACATGATATCGCGAATAACCGGAAAACTCGTCGCAGTCGACGACCATAGCGCCGAAATAGCCGCGGGCGCGATTACGTACCGCGTCCTCATCCCCAGCAACATCAACAAGCAGATCCTCTCCGCGCTCGGCGGTGAGGTCTCGTTGTTCACGTATCACTACTACGAAGGCTCCACCAAAGGCGGCAGCCTCGTGCCGCGCCTGGTGGGTTTCGTCGACGAAATCGACCGCGAGTTTTTCCTCGTCTTTACCGGCGTCCAGGGCATCAGCACCCGCAAGGCCCTCAAGGCCTTTGTCATGCCCATCGACAAAATCGCCGCCGCGATCGAAACCGGCGAAGCGCGCACACTCACCTCGCTGCCCGGCATCGGCGCGCGCGCCTCGCAGAAAATCATCGCCGAACTCAAAGGCAAGTGCACCAAATTCGCGCTCAAGCGCCGCCTCGAACAGGTCTCCGAAACCGCCGTCGAATCCGACTTCCGCGACGAGGCGATGGACGTACTAACACAGTTGCAGTACAAGCCCGTCGAGGCCGATCGCATAATCGAAAACGCGCTCCAGGCCAATCCCGCGCTCGACAACGTCGACGACCTGCTCAGCGCGATCTTCAACCAGATGAAGGATAGTGTGAAATGAGTGTCGAGAGAATCGTAAGCGCAACGCCGCTGGACGCCGCCGAAGAAAAAGCCAACGTCAGCCTGCGCCCGCAGAATTTCGACGAATTCGTCGGGCACGCCGAACTGATCGAAAAAGTCGTCATCGCAGTCAAGGCCGCCCGCACGCGCGGCGAGCAGGTCGACCACATCCTGTTTTACGGCCCGCCCGGGCTGGGCAAGACCTCGCTGTCGCACATCGTCGCCAACGAAATGGGCTCCAAAATCTTCGCCACCTCCGGCCCCGCGCTGGTCAGGGCGGGCGACCTGATGGGCATCCTGACCAACCTCGGCGAGCGCGATGTCCTGTTCATCGACGAAATCCACCGCCTCAGCCCCACCGTCGAGGAACTCATCTACCCCGCGATGGAAGATTTTCAGGTCGACTTCGTCGTCGACAAGGGCGCCTTCGCCAAGACCGTCAAGGTGCCGCTCAAGCCCTTTACGCTGGTCGGCGCGACGACGCGCGCCGGGCTGCTGAGCGCGCCGCTGCGCGATCGCTTCGGCATCCATCTGCACGTGGACTTTTACCGCCACGAAGACATCTGCAAAATCATCCGCCGCTCGGCCGGAATACTCCAGACCGAAATCGCCGACTCCGCCGCGGTCGATCTTGTGGCGAGGTCCTCCCGCGGTACGCCTCGCGTGGCCAACCGGCTCCTTCGCCGCGTGCGCGACTTCGCGCAGGTTAAGGCCGACGGCGCGATAACCGCCGAGATCGCCGAGCGCGCGCTCAAGATGGAAGGCATCGACGAGCGCGGCCTGGACAATCTCGACCGCAAATTCCTGCGCACCATCATCGACTACTACTCCGGCGGCCCCGTCGGCATCGAGGCGCTCGCCGCGACGCTCAACGAGGAGGTTGACACCTTCGTCGACGTGGTCGAGCCATACCTGCTCAAGATCGGCTTTTTGCTGCGCACCCGCCAGGGCCGCATCGCAGGCCCCGAAGCCTACACGCATCTGGGCGTGGAAAATCTTTCCCCGCTCGACGGCGATCAGCCGGAATTGTTCTAGCCCGCCATTGCGCCGCGCGGTGATCCGCGTATAATGTCCCACCCCGTAACCGACAATTCTGCTTGATGCGGATGTGAAAAGTGATCGAACTGCTGAAATTGCTCGCGGTGCTTGCGTTCATAGTGCTGCTCATCAATAAGACCAAACTCCATCTCGGCGTGGTGCTGCTGCTGGCGGCGGCGGCGACCGGGCTGATTTTCCAGATCGCGCCCGCGGAGTTTTTCGACGCGGTTCTCGGCGCGCTGACCGACTTCAAGGATATCATGCTGGTCGTCCTTATCGCGCTGGTCGTGGTATTGAGCGTGGCGATGGAGGCGGACGGTTATTTCGGCCGGATGATTAAGGGCGTGTCGGCGGTGCTGCCTAGCAGACGCCTGCGGATGTCGGTGCTGCCCGCGTCGATCGGGCTGCTGCCGATGCCGGGGGGCGCGATCTTCTCCGCGCCGCTCATCGCCAGGGCCTCCGAGGGCCTGCCGCTGAGCGCCGACCAGAAGGGCGCGATAAACTTCTGGTTCCGGCACGTGTGGGAGTTCTGCTGGCCGCTTTACATGGGCGTGATCGTCTTCGGCAAGGAACTCTCCAAGATAGATCTCACCCTCCGCGATGTCCTGCCGCTTCAGGCGATCCTCACGCCGACGATGGTTGTGGCGGGGATGCTTTTCTTGTTCCCTCGCAGTCTCGGCGCAAAGAAACCCGAGCATCACGCTGGATCCGGCGTGAAAAAGATACTCGCCGCCCTTGAGCCACTTATGCCGGTTGCCATCGTCGTGGCCTGCTATATCGGTGTCAGCAACTTCCTGCCCTCCGCCCTCGACGCGCTCGGCTGCAACTTTCTCAAGTCTTACAAAGACCCTGCGCAGATAGCGGATCGCATCGCGTTCATCACCGGCCTTCTCGCCAGCATCGCGTACGTGATTCTGGTTTCGGGCCGCAATCGCCGCAGTGTCGTCAGAAACATCTTTCGCAGCCCCAGGACGCCGTCGATGGCGTTTATGGGCGTGGGCATCGTCGTCTTCGGCGCGGTCATCGGCTCCCAGAGCGTAACGACCGGCATGGTGGAGTTTTTCCGGGAGTCCGGCCTTCTCTTGCCGGTCATGGTCCTGCTGCCCTTTATCATGGGGCTCGTAACGGGGATCACTGTGGGCTACGTTATGATCGCGTTTCCGATAATCATCGGCCTGGTCTCGGCGGTCGGCGGGACTCCCACGCAAATGCTGCCGTACCTGATCCTGGCGTTTACGTCGGGGTTTATGGGCGTGATGCTTTCGCCGGCGCACCTGTGCCTGCTGGTGAGCCGCGATTATTTCAAGGCCAACCTGTTTCGGATGTACCGCTATCTCATCAGGCCGGTGTTGTTTACCTTCGGTGCGGCGCTGGGGTTGTTTTTCCTGTTGAGGTGGCTGCTTTAGGCGCTACCGCGAATTGCCCAAAATCTGCTTGAGCGATTTGGAGACCGCCTGCTCTTTGGCGATGCGGCATTCTTCCATCTTGCGCCACTCGTCTTCTTTCCAGTCCTTCAACCGGCGCTTCATGTCGTGCCACTTCCGGATATTTTTGTCGATTTCGGACTTGTCGCAGGCGTAGATGTCGAGCCTCTCGCGCTCGGCGAGGAACGATATCAGCAGAATGATCACGCCGACCGTGGGCGCGAGCAGGCAACAAAAATATGCGAGAAAAGTCATCATGCGTTCTGATTCCGGTTGCCCCCCTCTGACTCATCATCGGCATTCTGCGGGCCGGTCTTTTGCCGGAAACTCGCGGGCTATTTCTTGTACCGCGCGACGATTGCCTCGGCGCTGCGGACGCCGTCGACGGCCGCGCTCATGATTCCGCCCGCGTAACCGGCACCCTCGCCGACCGGGTAGAGGTGCGGCGAAGTCGGCGAAGTGCGGCTTTCGGGGTCGCGCACGATCCGCACCGGCGAAGACACGCGCGTCTCCACCCCCAGCAGTACCGCCGGAGCCTTGGAAAAGCCGCCGATCTTGCGCTCGAACACCGCCAGCGCCGCTGCGATGGAGTCGCCCACGAACTCCGGCAGTATCTCATGCAGGTTCGCCCCGCGCGCGCCCAGCGGATACGAGCACTCAATCCTTCCCTCGCTTTCGCGCCGGTTCAGAAAATCCCCGACCTTCTGCGCGGGCGCGGTGTAGTCCGAGCCGCCCGCCTTGAACGCCGCGCGCTCCCAGATGCGCTGGAACGCCAATCCCGCCAGCGCGTCGTCGGGATGTCTCGCCGCGAAGGCGTAATCCTGTGGCGTAACCGCGACTACCAGCGCGCTGTTGGCGTAGCCCGAATCGCGCTTGTACTCGCTCATTCCGTTCAGGCAAAGCCCGCCCGCCTCCGAGACCGCCGGAATCACCCTGCCACCGGGGCACATGCAAAACGAGTGCACCGCGCGCAAGCCCTTCGCGCCCGCGCGGCAGGTCAGCCGGTACTCCGCCTGCGGCAGGTCCTTGTGTTCGTGCCATGCCCCGTACTGGCTGCGGGCGATCAGCGACTGCGGATGCTCGATGCGCAGGCCCATCTGAAACGTTTTGGGTTCCAGCGCCAGCCCCGCGTCGCGTAGCGCCACGTAGGTGTCGCGGGCGCTGTTGCCCGTCGCGAGGATCGCCGCGCGCGTCGAAATCGTCTTTTCCGCTGTTTTCAAAACGACGCCGTCGGGCGCGAGTGCGATTTCGCCGACGCGGCAGCCGAAGCGGAACTCTCCGCCGAGCGCCTGGATCTTTTCGCGCATCCTTATCAGCACCCCGCGCAGTCGGTCTGTGCCGATGTGCGGCTTGGCGTCGTAGACGATCTCCGCGGGCGCGCCGCACTCCACGAAGGCCGCCAGGGCCACGGCGATGCGCGGGTCTTTGCCGCCGGCGTATAGTTTTCCATCCGAGAACGTGCCCGCGCCGCCTTCGCCGTACAGCACGTTGCTGTCCGCGTCGACTTCGCGCGTCTTGAGGAACTCGTTGAGGTCCTCGATGCGCCTCTCGACCGGCTGGCCGCGCTCTAGTACGAGCGGCTCGTAGCCTCGTGCCGCCAGCGTCAGCGCGGCGAACAGCCCCGCCGGGCCTGCGCCGACGATTACCGGTCGGCCGCCGAGCGGTTCGTCGCCGGGGGCGATTTCCTGTTCGGGTGTCGGCTCGGGAAATTCGTGGCGTATCGCCTTGAGGCGCGATTCCACGTAAACGCGATCCGCTTCGACCTCCACGTCTACGGTGTAGACGAAGCGCGGCTTGCTGCGGCGCGCATCGAGCGAACGGCGGACGATTGTAACGGAGTCGGGCACGAGTTTGTCGTCGAGGAGTCTCGCGATGCGTTCGCGGATGCCTGCGAAGTCCCGGTCGAAGTCGATAGCGAGGTTGTGGAGGCGTATTTTCATGGCTGGTTTCGGTGTCCGTGTCGGGTTCTAGTTGCGGTAATCGCGGCTGGCCTTTTTGAGGAAGTCGCGCTCTTCGTCGGTGAGCGAGGCGATGCCTTCGCGGTTGATCTTGTCGAGCAGTTCGTCGATGCGCCGCCTTTTCCGGCGGTATTTGTCGGCCTCTCCGGCGGCCCGGCGTTGCTTTTGGGTTATCATGAATTTTTCCCACCAGGGCCGCGCCCGCAGGAACGCCAGCCCCCACAGAGCGCCGCCGATGTGCGCCAGATGCGCCACACCTTGTTGCGTATCGGTAACCAGCAGCAGCATCGATATGCCGATGAGTATCCACACGAAATAACGCGCCGGGATGAACCATATCTGCCGTTTGGGATAGTAATACGCAAACGCCATCAGCACCCCGAAGACCGCGCCGGATGCGCCGATGAGCGGGACGTCGGTGTGGCCTCTGAGCGCTGCAAGCGGCAGGTGGCACAAACTGGCGAAGACCCCCGCGGTGAAGTACAGCACGGCGAACGGGACGGATTTCATGCTGCGCTCGACGTCTTTGCCCAGGATGAAAAGCGCAAACATGTTGAAAAGAATGTGCCCGAGGTCGCCGTGCAGAAACATGCAGGTGATGAACTGCCACGGCCCGAAATGATCGATACTCAGTCCCAGCGCCAGCGTCATGTCGCGACCGACGAATTGCTGCACGATGAACATCGCGCCGTTGGCGATTAGCAACGCGAGGACCACCGGCGTCATTTTGCCGCCGAAGTTAAGCCTCAGTTGCGGTCGAGAGTATGACTGGTAGTATTGTTTCATGCGCCTTTCCTGCGAAAAAATTCAGCGATATCAATCTTATCGGCTATTTTTTCGCGGGCTTGAAGGCAAACTCGCGCTGCGAGTCGCCGCGTTCGCGTTCGAGTGCCTCAAGCGTCTCCTCCGGGAGTTTGCCGGTCGGGTAGTCGCCGTTGAAGCAGGCGGTGCAGAAATCCGCGACATCGGGATTACCCTCGCGCACGGCCTTGAGCATCGACTCGTACGGCTGGTACAGCAGGTAGTCCGCGCCGATGAGCGCGCAAACCTCTTTGACCTGCCTGTCGCGCGCGATGAACTCGTGGCGCGTCTGCATGTCGATGCCGTAGACGCAGGGGAACTTGAGTGGAGCCGAGTACGAGGCGAAATAGACCTTGTTGGCACCGGCGCTGCGGGCGATCTGGATGATTTCGCGCACGGTCGTACCGCGCACGATGGAGTCGTCGACGATAAGCACGTCCTTGCCCTCGAACTCGACCTGGATGGGGTTGAGCTTGTGGCGGACCTGCCGTCGCCGGTCGGTCGTGCTGGGCATTATGAAGGTGCGACCGATGTAGCGGTTTTTGACGAGGCCTTCGCGGAATTTCACGCCCAGTTTTGCCGCCATCGCCAGCGCCGCGGGGCGGGCGGACTCGGGCACGGGCATCACGACGTCGACCTTCAGGCCGGTCTTCTTCCACTCCTCCGCCAGGCGCTCGCCCAGCCGCAGGCGGGTCTTGTAGACGCTGATCTTGTCGATGAAGGAGTCGGGCCGCGCGAAATAAACCCACTCGAATATGCAGGGCCTGTGGCCGGAGCGCTGGATCTGCTTGAAGTGCGTCTTGCGGTCCATGTCGATGAAGACGGCTTCGCCGGGCTGGATGTCGCGAGTGTTGTGGTAGTCCAGCAGGTCCAGAACGACCGATTCCGACGCGACACAGTGCGACATCAGGCCGGTGGGGCCTATGCGCTCGCCCATGATGATGGGCTTGATGCCGTATGGGTCGCGGAAAGCGACCATCCCGAAGCCCGCGATCATCGCCACGACCGAGTACGAACCCTGGACGCGGTTGTAGACGCCCTGCACGGCCTTGAACACGACCTCGGCGGTTATTTCGGGGGCGTCCTGCGAATCGAGTTCCCCGGCGAAGACGTTGAGTATCGCCTCGACGTCGCAGTACGAGTTGAGATAGCGGTGGTTTTTGTGGTAGAGTTCGTTGCGTAGCGAGTTGAAGTTTATCACGTTGCCGTTGTGGGCCATTGAGATGCCCCACGGCAGGTTGACCATGAAGGGTTGGGCGTCTTCGACGCTGCCGCTGCCGATCGTCGGGTAGCGCACGTGCCCCAGGCCCATGTTGCCGCTGAGCAGGCGCATGTTTTCGTGGTTGAACACGTCGCGCACCAGCCCCGCGCCTTTGGCCAGGTGAAACTTGTCACCGTCGTAGGTCATTATGCCCGCGGAGTCCTGCCCGCGGTGCTGGATGGCCGTCAGGCCGTCGTACAACTCGCGGGAGACGTTGTCGGTGTCCCTGCCGATGATTCCGATGAATCCGCACATTTCAAAAATAGCCTCACTCTTCTGGATTATGGCTGGAGACGGATGTCCGCTTGAAATGATATTATGCGCGGATATTATCATAAACCCGCAGGATTGCAACAGAAATCGCCCAGGCAACGCCTGGAGGCAATAGGGAAGGAACTGCTGTGTTGAAAAGCCTCAAGTCGGACGACAGAGCGAGTTGTATCTTCGGGCACTCATTCACAATCCGCCTGAGGCGGACCATTCTTTGGCGTGTCTGTTTGATGCGCCGCCTCGCCGCCGCCACTCATCGCATTGTTTTCAACACAGCAGGAAGGAACCACTCATTCCAATACCCGCTCGCTGCTGTGCCTTCGGCACAGGGCGCTTCGCTTCTACTCACTGACAATTTGGGCAGGCTCGTCGCAGTGTTGGCGGTCTCTCGCTCGCGCGGGCATTCCCGCCGCCATAAGACGGAAATATAACGACTAATGACTTGACACGCCGTAAACATCGCAATAAAATACTACATCGCTCAGGGAGAGAGTGCGCCATTGTGTCTATGGGACCAGGAGGCCCCGAATGTCTGGAATCCAAAAAATCATCACCGTTGCGCTCTTGCTTATGAGTTGCGCTTTTGTTTATGCGTCGATCGACAACAACAGCACAACCAAGAAAGAAAAGGCAAGGGATGTTGTAACGATCGAATCGCTGCAAAACGAGATCGAACAACTTCGGGCGGACAATAAAAGTCTCGAAACCAATTCCGATGCCCTTGAAAAGAGCGTAGCGGAGGAGATGGCGGAACTTAACACGCTGAGAGGGGAAGTTACAACCCTCCGAAAACAGGTACAGACTTTCCAGAACGATCTTAAAGTACTGGGTACGGAAAAGGGCAATCTGGAAACTCAGCGTGATAACTGGAAAAAGCAAGCCGAAGACCTTGATAATACCCTCTTTCAGCGCAACGCCCAGATCACAGGACTGCAAAAAGAAGTTAACCAAAAGATCACCGAAGTCAACGATGCGAAACAGGGGCGGAAAGACGCGGAAAACGCCTTGAAAAATGAAAAGACGGATCACGCAACGACCAAAGAAAAGCACAAGAACGAAATTGCAAAGAAAAACGAGACTATTAAGGGCCTCGAAAGAAAACTCTCCGGCCAGGATACCGTCGGCCTCGATCTCAAAGTAACCTGCTCGGTGCTCAGCGTCTCGCGCGGCGCCGAATTCACGCTGGTCTCGCTCAACAAGGGCAAGGCCGACCGCCTTGAGGTCGGCGTAAAATTCATCGTCTACAATCAGGCCGAGGAATACAAGGGCACCATCGAAATCGTCAGCGTTAAAGAAGACACCTCCATCGCCAAGATCATCGACGAAGTCGAGGGCAAAAGAATCTCCGCAAACGATTTGGCCACCGTCAAGAACTGGTAACCGACATCGGCCCGAAAGCATAGAAAGCAAATCATGGAAACACCGGAACGAGAACTCTTTCGCATAGTCGACGAAGAACCCGGCACGGGCGAGAGCGCCTGGCTGATGACCTTCATGCTGGTGGTGGCGCTCATGCTCGTCAGTACCGCGACGGGATTGGCCATATTCCTGTAGCCCGAAGCGAAAAGAGAGGGGAAGATGTTGTTCAACAAACTTCGCGGTTTCATATCCCTTGATATGGGAGTGGATCTGGGCACGACCAGCACGCTTATCTGCGTCAAAGGCAAAGGCATCGTGCTCAACGAGCCTTCCGTAGTCGCCGTCGAAAAAGGCACCAACCACATCCTGCGCAACGGCCAAGCCATAGGTGAGGCCGCGCTCGAAGCGATGGCCGACAATCCCGAAAACGCCGTCGCGCTCTGGCCGCTCAAAGACGGAGTCATCACCGACTTCGATATCGCCGGCGACATGCTCTGCAACTTCATCTCCCGCGCGCAAAGCCGTAAATGGCCCACCAAACCCCGCATCGTCGTCGCCGTTCCCTGCGACATGAGCGCCGTCGAAAAACGCGCCATCACCGTTGCCGCCGAACGCGCCGGAGCGGGCAAGGTCTACTTCATCGAAAAACCCGTCGCCGCCGCAATCGGTATGGGACTCGAACTCAACGAAGACGCCGCCGCGCTGATCGTCGATATCGGCGGCGGCACCACGCACCTCGCCGTCATCACCCAGCAGGGCCTGGCCCTGGCGCACACCATCCGCACCGGCGGAGACACCATGACCATCGCAGTGCGCGCCTTCATCCGCGAACACTACAACCTAATCGTCGGCGAGGGCAACGCCGAGAAGATAAAAATCCAGATAGGCTCGGCCTTCCGCGGCGCCGAAGAAATGGCCGTCGAAATAAAAGGCGTCGACGCCACCGCCGGGCTGCCCAGGCGTGTGATGATAAGTTCCGAAGAAATCCGAAAGGCCCTCGGCGAGCCGGTGCGCGAGATCGTCCGCGCCGTTGCCGAAGCCCTCGAAAACACCCCGCAGGATTACGCCGCGGGCATCCGGGAAAAGGGCATCATTCTTTGCGGAGGCAGTTCGCTGCTGCGCGGGCTTGACCGCGTTATCATGGACGCCACCGCCGTGCCCGTGCAGGTCGCCGACCATCCCACGACCGTTACCGCCGAAGGCACCGCCCGGATACTCGACGAGATCGACTTGCTCTCCGGTGCGCTCGAAGGCGGCGAAGCCAACGGCTAGGATCGCCCGCAGGCGGGCAGTCCGCCTCAGGCGGACCGCTCCCAAGCGTGGAGCAGCCACTCATTCCAATACACGCCTCCTGTTGGCTTCGCCAAAAGTGGAGGCTGCCACTCACTGGCAAATCCTGCAACTTTTTCCGCGTTGTTGACGGCCTCTCGCATGGGTAGTGCCCGCAGAGGAATACAATATCTTAAAATCCAGCATTGCGGGTGAGAATTTTGAGGTTGCAGACGGTGCGCGGAAATATATTCGCGATTTCAAAACCCAAAAAAAATGATTTTTTCCCGCGAGAGGTTGTATTGCAGGCACATTATGTACGGACGTGGTAACCGAGAGGTTTGCCTCGCCCGTTTTTCTTTGCCCTAACGTCTTGCCGAAACGCGGATTAGATCGCTCGTTGCGCCTTGACAGTCCTGCATACTCAACTCGCTTTAACCATATCCCATCCCATCGCGCAAAATCCACCGGAATTTTGTGCTCGAAAGGCTGCATAATGCCCTGAAATATATGTAGCAGGGCCGCAATTTCGCCGATAAGACAATATAACCTTTGATTTGTGGATCAATATTCCTAAAATACCCTTGATTTTTGGGAACGCAATTGCTAAAATAACCCCGTATTTCTGGATTGTGGGGGTGTCAAGGTGAAGCGACTGGTAGAAAAGCAGATTATGGACTGGAAGGACTCCCCGCGGCGCAAACCGCTGATTATACGGGGTGCCCGCCAAGTGGGGAAAACCTGGCTGGTCGAGAACTGCATGGCAAAGCAGTATGGCCATTTCGTCAAAATCGATTTGGAAAAACGCCACGATTTGCATATCCATTTTGAGGGCAGTCTTGACCCCGAAAGGATCGTCGAAGCCCTCGAAATGACCGCCGGACGGATTATCCCGGGCAAAACGCTGCTCTTTCTTGACGAGATCCAGACCTGTCCACGCGCCATAACGGCCTTGCGATATTTCTACGAGCAAATGCCGGATCTTCACGTTGTAGTCGCCGGTTCGATGCTGGAATTTGCCTTCGGCGAGATTTCCGTACCGGTTGGCCGGGTGCAATATCTCCATTTACACCCAATGACGTTTTACGAATATCTTCTGGCATTGGGCAAAGAACCGATGGCCGAGCAGACACTCGCGTCACAGGAGAATGTGGCCGAGCCGATTCAGCAAATGATACTTGCCGAGTTGAAAAAAT